>JBIKUE010000111.1:0-15216 GCA_044347755.1 Saprospiraceae bacterium | reverse complement strand
TATCGGTCTTTGGGCTTGTTTGGTTCGTTGATTGAATCTATCTTTGTCATGGGCCAGGAAGTCGTTTTTTAAGCTTTGTAACTCAAAAATACGCTTGCTGGCTCACTTTTCTTCCTAAAAATTACCCGATCCTCGGGGATTCATGCAACAAAGCCGTGGCCATGGAATCTCCATGTACCGCTACATTATCTATTTCTAACACCATATTCAATCGAAATATTGTAGGTGTCAGGCTTGGTGCAGATGGTCTTATCGGTTGGGATCCATGTCCATCTTTTCCAGTTTTCTCTCAATTTACCGGTAATACATTTCAATGTAATGCGCCTATAAACGGGACCCAAAATGATGTTTCTTACGTTGGTGTGCAGGTGTTTAATACCGGGGCAACTGTTGGAGCCTTTACCTCTGTATTAAATAACTTTAAAAATCTTCAGTTTGGTATACGATTTGAGTCGCAATGGTGGGGGATTTCATCTGGTGTGAACCGATGTCGTTTTGAAAATGTACTAAATGATGGAGTTTATATGTTGCATGGTAATTTGCGTATAGAAAGGTGCACATTTTTAAACAATGGGTTCAGAGGTATTAATATCATAGAAACCCAAGGGTTGATTGCACAATATAATTATTTTGAGTGCGATGACGATGTTTCCGCGCAAGCTTCCGGTGAAAATTTATATCGCCATATTCAGATTGCAGGATTTCAGCTTGACGCAAATGTTGATATCAACCACAATAATTTCTTTGGAAATTATTCTGATGCCGCCAAAAATGAACTTTTGAGGTGTATTGAGGTGGATGGCACGACTACCATGGGTAGTGGGTCAACTTTCATCATTGATTGGAATGATTTTAACATTACAGTGGCAAACGCCTCAGTTACTAATTCTTCTGGTATATTACTTACAGGAGAATTTCCAACAAATAGTTCCACAACAATTGAGTTTAACCACTTTTTTGTTGACCACCAAACAGAAACACTGGAGACTACCCATATTTTTGGAATTGTTCTTAATAACGGAAATAAAAATGAAGTAACGCTGTATTCGAATTATTTTGACTCCAATGCCTGGGGTGAATTTTCTGATGTAGCACCAGATTTTGGTATATACATGAACGGATCTATGGGTGGTGTTAATAACGTAACAGGAAATATCTTTGAATTCAACCCTAATACTGGCTATTCAAATAGTTTTATTATCGGCGTTTGGAGCTCAGATTTTATTAATTCAATCATTTGCGATAATGATTTGATGGAATGTACTATGCCTATGGCTTTCAATGGCACAAGCATGGGAACCCAATATTTTGGCAATACCCATACAGGAGGTGGTCATGGGCTGCATATCAGGGATGGGTTTATCGGCACACAAGGAGAGTTAGGCGGCGCGCACAACGCAAACGAATGGTATGATAAATGGTTAAATGTTATCTTAGGGTTAGGCGCGTATCATTGGCCCCACGATCAGGCGCCTAATTCTCGCTTTTATGTAAACACTCCACAGTCTCAACGGAATATCCAAAACGGGGGGTATAATTTCTTTTCAGCGTATCATCCCGCTGATATTGAACCTGATCAGATGGATGAATGGTTTAAAGAAGACGCCACCGGATATCCTAGTCCAAGTGACTGTGTGGATCACATAGTTACTTCAACAGAAACAGATAAAGCGATTGCCGGAGGTACAATTCTGCTGACTGGGTTGGGACAATCCCATGGATGGACTGCCAAACGTTATCTATACGGTAAACTTAGAAATAACCCATCATTAATTGGCAATGATCCATCTTTCGCGTCATTTCTTTCAAGTGAAGCACAAACTAGTGTAGGTAGGTTGTTTGCAGTAGACCAAAAAATAGTAGAAGGACTGAATTCCGCAAATGCTATTTCAACCCAACTAGCAGGTATAAGAACAAGTGAAAATTCAGCAATGGACCAAATACTGGTAGCAGATTCCATTCTGAACTCCTCAACCAATACCACACTGCTTGCATCAGCGTTGAATTCGAAAAAACAAGCATTGGCTACATTACGCACCCTGGATAGCCTGTTTAACACGCTAAATACTACTTATGAGGCGGATCTAGTGGTGAAATTGCAGGAAGCGCTTTTATTGAATGATTCCATAACGGTAGCCAATGACTATGAGGATTATGAAAAAATAGTGAATGATATTATCATACGTTTGGTTTTGTTCCAGAATGGGGTATTGACCACAACACAGGTTTCTGCGCTCGAAGCTATTGCCGCAGAATGCCCAAGAGACGGCGGTCATGGAATTTACCGAGCAAGGGGGCTACTCCTCGGATGCAATGAAGGTGTCTGGAACGATATTTATCCAGGTTGTTACACAAGCGATACCATCGTATATGAGCAGATCCTTGAGAATGCTTTTGCTCTTCGATCAACCAAACCAGGCAACACAAATCAACCCTTTGCTTATCCGAATCCTGCATCAGATGGCATTTTTATACAGACTATTCCCAATCAGAACGGTGAAATTCTCATCCAGGATATGAGGGGATATGTCTGGAAGAATATCAAATTTGCCGCCATAGAAAACGTCAAATTTGTAGCTCTTGATGGTGTGCCCGACGGTGTATTCACCTGTATGATAAGCGCTGAAAATGGCGAACGCCACGCCATTAAAATTTTTGTTGTAAATCCTTAAAAAAAATCACTTGTCAGGCTGCAGGCAATACTGCGTGCAGCCTGACTTATTTTATTGTCATGAAACAACTGGTAACGCTTGTGTTCTGGTTTGCCTTATTGGGCATTTCCTGTGGTCAAAATAGGTTTGACAATTCATGGGTAATAAATTTTAAAAATATTGGAGGGCAGGTAATATCCTTTCATAGTGACACCTTGAGCATTGAGGAAATAATGGCTCCTAATGTTAATACATATGAAGCGCTTGCATGCATGAGCGATTTCCAGGGTAATTTGCTGTTTTATACCAATAACTGCACCGTTTTTGATAAGAATCATCAAATTATGACTGGAGGTGAAGGCATGAATCCTGGGCAAATCCAAACTTACTGGTGTACTGTAAATCCTTTTGCTAATCCTAATGATAATTCTGTTTTGATCTTGCCGCAACCCGGAAGCAGTACAGTATACCAGATTTTTCACTGGGATTATGAAGCATTCAATATTGGGCAACCTGGCGGCTCTCAATTTGGGCCATTACACTTATATCATACGATAGTGGATATGTCAAAAAACAATGGTTTGGGTGAGGTGCTCTCAATGAATAATCTTATTCTTGAAGATACCTTTAGTTCATGTGCTTTACAAGCGGTACGCCACGCCAATGGGCGTGATTGGTGGGTATTGGCGCCAGAATTTAATGGTAATTGCTATTATAATATTTTGCTCGGGCCCGGAGGGGTATCTATTCAAGGGAAACAGTGCATAGGTAGCTATTGGGGGAAATATGGAAGCGGAAGTGCGCTTTTTTCAAATGATGGAACAAAATACGTTAGAAGTAGTATTGAATATGGGCTTAATGTTTTTGATTTTGACCGTTGTTCAGGTCAATTGTCAAACCCTCGCCATGTCCCTATAGGTCCACAGGGAAGTTTTTTATTGAATTGCATGACTCTGTCACCAAGCGGCAGGTTTGCCTATTATCATACCCTAAAAGAAATTTATCAGTACGATCTTGAATCACCTGAAATCTCAGAAAGCAAAACCCTTGTGGCAACTTACGATGGCTTTGTCAGCATAAATCAGACGGATTTTTATAAATCACAACTTGCACCTGATGGGAAAATTTATATTAACTCATTTGGACCTGTATATTACATGCATGTAATTGAACATCCTGATTCTCAGGGGGTAGCATGTTTAGTTAGACAACATGCTATAGAATTACCCAATTACCATTTCGCGGCAATGCCCAATTATCCTAATTATCGTTTGGGGGTTGCAGCAGGAGTTTGTGATACTATTATTTTAAGTAATATTCTGGAACCAGTCTCAAAAAACAGTGTAAAGATATCCCCCAATCCATTCAACACGGAGCTCACTGTACAACTCCCGGCCCTTGTAGGCACTTCTCCTGAGTTTGTGCTTTATGACCTCTACGGTCGCGTGGTCAAAACAGCACGCTTAACTGATTTTGACAACCAAATTCCGGTACAGGATCTGCCCTCCGGGTTATACGTTTGGCAATTGCGCTGGAATGGAGAAGTGACGCAGGTAGGGAAGGTGGTGAAGAACGATGGACGATGAACGATGGACGATGTATCCCGGAACTCCGTTCCGGGCGGTGGTTGGTTGATAGTGGGATTGCGTGGGCACCTAAAGCAACGTGGGTTGTCATCCCGATTCTCGGGATGACAACCCACGTTGCTTTAAGTACCCAAGTAATCTCACCGTAAGCCGTCCATCGTCCACCGTCCATCTCCCATCTCTCATCACTCATCACTCACAATAAAATACATATCCACCTGCCCTTTATTGTGCACATCCTTTTGGCCGCGATGTTCGGCCTGGTACAGGTGCCTGACGGCATCGGCGGTAGCGCCGGAAATGTTCACACGGCCGGGTTCGCCGTGTTCTTCGAGGCGGGCGGCCAGGTTGACGGCATCGCCCCAGATATCGTAGGCAAATTTGTTTTTTCCGATTACCCCGGCCATCACCGGACCGGTGTGGATACCTATGCGCATTTCGGTGAGGAGGGAATCGGGGTTGTTGTTGCTTCTGTTTTTCAGCCATTCGGCCATTTCCAGGGCTGCTCCAACGGCATCGGCGGCATGGGTATCATTGGGTACCGGCAAGCCTCCCGCGCACATGTACGCATCGCCAATGGTCTTGATTTTTTCTAAACCGTGGCGCTCACAGATTTCATCGAAAGCCAAAAAACACTCGTTGAGTTCATCAATCAATTGCTCCGGGGTGAGGCGTGCTGAGAGTCGGGTGAAGTTGACAAAATCGCTGAACAGCACGGTGGCCGACTCATACAGGCGCGGCGTAGCCTGGCCGCTCCTTTTGAGTTCTGCTGCAATTTCATCCGGCAGGATATTGCGCAGCAACCCATCACTTTTGCGTTTTTCTTCTTCAAGTTCGCGTTTTTGTTGTTGAATTTGCCGGTTTTGGCTTTCCACCCTTCGTTTGGCCCTGCGGGCAAACCACCAGGAAATGCCCACTACCATCAGGATCAGGAACAAGGCCAAACCCAACATATAAGCGAAGCGCCGGAAACTGGCTTCCTGCTCGGTTTGGTAAGCCTGTTCCCGCTGAACGCGTTCCAGTTCCTGAGCGCGTTGGGTGCTGTCTGCCTGATTTTGTGCCCGTTCAATTTGTTCCTTTTCCCGCAATTCCAGGATAACCCGGCTTTGTTTCTCTGCGTCGAGCTGTTGGGCTGCAAGCCTCAGTTGTGCGCGTGCCTGAAGTGCCTGCAGGGTTTGTTCCCTGAGTTTTGCCTGGTCGGCATCCTGCTGTGCTTCCAGCAAGCGTACCTCGTCTTCTTTTCTACGGGCTTCCAGCTCAAGGTTCTTGTTTTGCAATTCGAGGCGTTCCCGTTCGAATTCGATCTGATTTATCTCCAGATCTTTAAAATTTTGCCGGGCAATCAAAAATTTGATTTGGCCTTCTGCAGCAGAAAGCAGGGCACGCTGCTGATTGAGCCGTTGCTCTCTACTTTGATCTTCCTGCCGGATTTGATCCAGCACATTGAGGTATTCGCGGTAGTATTCAAAGGCTTTTTCAAAATCATAGAGATCGTGATAAAGGTCTGCTCCTGTTTGGTAAGCTTCTGCGAGCACTTGTTTTTGCCTGGTCTCGGAAGCATATTGGATGGCGATTTGGTTGTGGGAGAGTGCATTATAAATATCGTTACTGCTGAAATACACCGTTTCCATCAGGTGTTCCAGATTGGCCAGCGCGGCATAATCCTTTCTGGACATCAGGAGTTTATGCGCTTTAAACAGGTATTCCAGGCCTCGTTTGGATTCGCCTGTATTGTGCAGGGCGATGCCCATATTGGCCCACAGCACTTCCGGGTATTCACAAGGAATGAAGTTACACTGCATTTCGGCTTTCCGAAAATACTCCAAGGCTTTGGGATAATCCTTCAGACTCACGTATTGCCGGCCGAGATTGTTGTACAGCAGCGATTGTTCCTCTGTAGTGCCGTATGTTTCAATGATGTTCTGAAGCAGCAAATAGTAGTACAAGCTTTTTCCCGGATCACCGTTGGCATCATAAGCATGGGCGCGCTTTTGGTAGATTTGGACAAGCCGTGGATTGTTTCCTTCATTTTTATACTTGTAAATCAACTCTTTATACAAAAAATCTGCACTATCAAACCTCATGTCGTACATATATGCATCGGCAGCTTTTTCCCGGGTTTCATAGTCTCCAGGACGTAATACCAATACCTCCCGGAAATACCGGTGTGCAGAAGCGTATAGCTTTTCACTAAAAAACAGATCACCAATGGCTGTTTTAACGTTGAGTTTCAGTACCTGGTTTGAAGAGTTTTCGAGTTTGGCTTCTGCTTCCAGGTAATATTGAAGTGCCTCCTGCGGCCGGCCGGCTCGTACCAGTACTTCGCCGAGCAGCATGGAGGATCGCACAATGCCACCATCATACCTCAGACCACGCGCCATGGACAGGCCGCGCAGTGCCAGGGATTCACACTGGGAGTCACTGAGGGTATTCCGGGCTTGCTCCAATATTTCATCCACTTCTACCGTACTACGCTCAATTTCTTCCAGCGTTTGGGCAAAAGTCAGCGGTGTACTACTGCCTAACAGCCATAACACCAAAAATAACCGCAGCATCATGATTTGATTCACAACGCGAAGAAAAGGATTTTTTATTTGGACATCGCAAAGTCTGTTGCAAATCGTGCATCAGGACAGAAGATTCTGGAAATCAAACAGGGCCTAAAAGAAAAATCCCCCTCCACATTGCTGCGGAAGAGGACATCCCAAAAACCGATTACATCTTTATATCGTCGGCTCATTGAGCCGTGATAAAATCAATTTAAAGCTCCATTGTGGAGCATGCCATAGCGTTGCAAAGCAAAAACCAGGAGAGCATTGGCTGTAATTCAGGTGCAGCAAAGGGATTATCTCCGGGATTACATTTCTTCATGCAAAAGTAACGCCACTTTCATTTTTTTAGCATATCTCATTTGGGGAAAATGAAAAATGATTTTACGCCAAATGCACGATCACTATGCAGGGCTGCTTGGTCAGTTAAATATATAATTAATTGACCTCCAATTCTTTGTCAAGTGTCTCAAGGCGTTGCTTAAGCGCTGAATGTTGCTGATTTAGGTGAAAAATCTGGGTTTCTTCCTGAACCAGCATGGCATCAATTTCTGCAAAATTGTCAGCAATCCGACCCTTTATGGTGCGGACATAGCCCCTGAGCTTGCTCTCCAAAGCTTCCTGCATCTGTATCCTGCCTTTGCTGATCTCGGATTCATACCCTTTCAGGATCTTACTGCGCTGTGCCCTGGCGGTGAATCCGGCGAACAACATTCCAATGCCGGTAAGCAAGCCCCCTGTGACGTCGAATACCGTCATATTGGTCACTCCGGCCAGTACCAGTCCAATGATTGCGGCGCCGCTTCCGGCAGCAATACTGGGAGATACCGTTGTATTATCAGGGAATAGTTTTCCATCATTAAAGTTTTCGGAACGTGTCATGAAGCGGGCAAAAGCTTCCTGAAGTTCCTTCATTACAGCAGCTCTTTTTTCAGAAATGGTTTCGAAAATGTAGGAATCGCTTTTAACTACGGTATCTGCTGCCCGTATTTTCAAATCGATCAGTTTGGCCATTTGCTGTACAGAATCTGCCAGGTCTACCACACCATCGTTAAGTTTATTGCGCAATTCGGCATTGAGCTGTAATTCAAGTTGTTTGGCCAGCCCATTCAACCAGTCTGAGATGCTGGCCTGTTTACTGAACAATCCCATTACAGAACGTTTCAGCAGAGCCGGGAAGGAAAGTCCGGAGGAAAGTTCTTCTCCTATTCCGTTGGTAATCCGGTCGTAACCATTCAGCAGGTTTTCAATCAACAAGTCTACATGATGATTGGACTTTCGCTCCTGATTATCCAGGGTTTGGGCAATATCGTTCCGAAAAGCCGTGTCCAGCTGGAATTGCTCAGCCCGAGTATCCAGATCGGTACGTAGCCGATCCAGGATATGGCCTGAAGTGGTCAGGTTGTTTTTTAGTTTCAAGGCTGCGCCACGACCGCCGGTTACGTGCGTGCGGATGTAGTCGCGCACAGCAGAGAAATTACTCTGGTCAAACCGGCCTTCCAGTTCAGCCTTGGCACTGGTGGCATAAATAACCGGTTCTTCCATGCCTTTTTTGAGGGCAAATTCATACAACCCGCGCTCATTGACGGCCAGGTCTTCTGCCGACATCAGATCCTTTTGCTGGAGCACAAAAATGATCTTCTTGTGCCAGTCGCGGTGAATAAAATCAAAGAAATCCCAGGCTGACTGCCGGTATGGGTTTTTGGCTTCAAAAACAAAAATGACCAGGTCGCTGGCCGGTATGAAGCGTTCGGTGATTTCCTGGTGGTGTTCTACGATACTATTGGTGCCGGGTGTGTCCACGATGGCGATATCTTTTAGAATATCTACCGGCAGGTAAACTTTTTTGAGGTATGGATTCACCCCTACGGTTTCGTCTTTTTCACCGTAAAGGATTTGTTGAACCGTATCGGTCATAGGCTGGGGAGCTACCGCACAAATTTCCCGTCCGGAATCAAGCAAAGCGTTGATAAAACTGGATTTGCCGGCTTTTACTTCCCCTACAATAACGAACATGAAGGGCTCCGACATACGGTTGCGCAATTCACCTACCATGGAAGCCAGTTCTTTATGGCCAATTTCCTGGCTGAGTTGCTGTAAGTCTTTCACAAGGTCTTCGCATTGAGCGCGAAGCGCTAAGGTGCGTTGGTTTAGTATCATGCGTCAAACATAGGTGTTTTTCGAAAAATGCCGGTAATGGCAAGATGCTGTTTCAACGGGATATTTAGCAGTCTTATTGGTAAAATTGACACACTTATATAATCAATTGTCATGGTACTCAAGTTTTTGGAGAGTTGGATTTATGGAAACGTCTATTTTGGCCTTGTTCAAAACCTGTACTCATGATGTTATACAGGAATCAATTAACCAAACACATCTAGCTCATTCCATGACAAACAAAACTTTTCTTTTCTTCTGCACAATCGCCACTATCTTCTGTCTTTTTTCGGAAGTAAATGCCCAAAACGCAACCCCTAAACGTGAAGTTGGCCTTCAATTTAGTTCTTTGGATCTGGATGAGTCTTCTTTCAGCGCCTTTTTTAAGAAAGAGAAAAAGGAAAATGTTTACAGGCGTATTCGGTTTTTAGCCGGTGCTATTCAAATGGGTTTTCTCGAGGAGGAAACAGCCTTTAATTTCAATGTAGGAGTAGCTGTTGGTAGAGAAAAGCGCAAATCATTGGACGACAAGCTGGTATTTTATCATGGTCCTGAATTCGCCGCAAATCTTTCCATTTTTACAGCAGAAGATGATGATGTAACGCCTATCCTTGTATCCCCTTCTTTTGGCTGGGTTTTCGGTTTGCAGCATAGCTTTAATGACCGCTGGGCTATGAACATCGAAACGATTCCAAGTATCAATGCGTCATTTAACTATTATGGTGGCGACGGAATTGGCTCTGCAGAGGGACTCTTTATAGGCGCCGGCGGTTCTACCACCGTGAGTCTGAGTGTGCTTCGTAAATTTTAATCTGTAAAAAGATAAAATTTATGGCTTCATAATGTCGGGGTGACTGTCAGTGTCATCCCGACATTGTTTTAAAATTCCAGTACAAACCTGGCGCCCCCACCCATTGAAGTACTTACCCGGACATCGCCGCCATGCATTTGCATGATTTGTTTGGAAATACTGAGTCCCACACCCGTACCCGTAGGCTTCGTGGTAAAAAACGGGATAAAGATCTCATCCAAAAGTTCGGAGGGAATACCGGGGCCATTATCTTCAATTTCAATAAAGGCTTTTCCTTTGGCATCAACCCCGGCCCTCAGCGTAATTCGGGAGCCACCATCCGCAATTGTTTCGCGTAAACGGAGCGCCTCCCGAGCATTTTTGACCAGATTGATCAAAACCATTTCCAATTGTCCGGCGTCGGCAGTCAGTCGAAGATCTTCTGGTTGAACGAAATATTCCAGTAGGATTTTCTGGTCCTTGGTCTCAGTTCCGGTTAGTTGAACCACCCTTTCCAAAAGATTTTTGGCTGAAAACTCTTCCAACCTGGGCGTTGGCATGGCACTGAAAGAACGATAAGCCTCCACAAAATTAACGAGCCCCTTGCTTCTGGACGCCACCACATCCAATGCTTCTGTAAGATCGGCAGCGGCAGGGCTGTCAGCGAGGTCCTGTTTTACAATATCCTGTGCCGTTTCTATAAGCGACACGATAGGCGTAACCGAGTTCATGATCTCATGGCGCAGTACCCTGGTCAGATTTCTCCAGGCATCTACTTCTTTGCGCTGCAATTCCGGGTGGATGTTTTGCAGGGTGAGGAGGCGAACGGCTCTACCCTGCAAGCTTACACTTACACCCTGTACCGCGAGTTGCCGGCCAGATTCCGGCTGATACAGCATTTTGCCTTTCGAGGTGAGTTGTTGCACAAACTGGGAAAGCGCTTTGTGTCTTTCCGGCAAATCGTGCAAGTGGTGCAAACGATATACGCCAAGTAACTGGAAGGCTGCGCTGTTAGACACCAAAACCCCGGATTGGGCATCAAACACCAGAATGCCAGCACTCAGGTGCTGTACAATGGTATTCAGGAATAACAGGTTGGCTTCCTTTTCCGCACGGGTTTGGCGAAAAGCTTCCAGTACTTCATTGAATTGCTTGTTTACCTCGGCAAAAGAATCGCCCTTTTCCTTGCCGGAGGCAAAGCGGATGGCAAAGTCTGAGTAACGGACACTTTCGAAAAAACGGGCCAGGCGGCGGTTCGTTTCGTTAACATACCGGAACAGACTAAAAGCTATTCCTGATGCAATGATTCCCATCAGGAAAGCTAATCCGAATTGCGGCTTCGGCCATAAGGCTGCTGCAACTGTGCCTGTAATGGACAGCGATAGCAGCAGGATGCGCCACAAAAAGGACATGGAAAAGGAACGAACTAAGGCCATAAGGCAAAGGTTCCTCTAATTTATCATTTTTTCAACGAGTGTTTCGATCAATCGCACTTTTCTGACCAGAAGTCGCCAAAATAGGATTGCGGCATGAATCCGGTTTTTTTCATGGAAATATTCCAAAGCAACACTTTTTTCCCATTTTCCCTAATGTACAAGGTGGCAGTTCCACTGATATATCCGGAGTAAGGGCGAGGGGTGCCACCTGGTGAAGGTAAATTTCCTGAAAAGGTAAATTCCGGGAGTTGCAGTTTGCCGTCGGCCGTTAGATGACCATTGAGTTTATAATATGGCCATAAGAACGGGAAGTATTGTACCGTAAAATCGTAAGCAGTGTTCGTGCTTTTTCCTATCTCAATGCTGCAATTGGAGTCGTTTTCGTCGTGGTAATATCCTGCAATATCTGAAATTTGTTCAATAGGTATTTGAATGCCGAGGGGTGGATTACAAGGAGCGCCTATCACTTTTTGGCCGGCATGTACCGTAGAATCCGGCGCCATCCGAATAGCAAAGTCAGAAATGGTTAATTGAGTGAAATCTGTGCTGCAGGTTAACCGGATCCAGCCATAATAATACTGTTCAGCGTTTTTAGCTATCCTAAAAGCCAGATATCGGTTCCTTTGCCCGAAAAAATCTCCACCTCCTGAATTTACGGTATTGATCAGCTGCCCGGAGGTCTTCCAATACAATGAACTCGTATTTACTTCATCACATTTGCGCAAAGCAGTAAGATAACCGTAGGTAGACAGGTCCAGAAAGGTAATTTCCGGGGTGTTTTTTATATGAAATTGCCAACTATCTCCACCTAAAAGACCTTTTCGGAAAATGATGGGACCAATAGCTAGCGTACTATCCACCGTGGGCAATTCCAGTGCAAATTCAGTATTATCCGTTTGCAGTACTACATTGACCTCCTGATAAAAAATGGAGTCAAAAAGCGGTGGTGGAGGCGTTTCCGTAGTATCATTTTCTACTATGGGATCTTCAGGCGTAACCGGTGAAACTTCTTTGGCACAACCAATATAAATCAAAGCGCTCAATAAAATAAGCAATGGGAATATTGATGCAGGGGACGCGTTTTTCAAAAGAGCTATATTTTTTATAATAAAGCAGGTTAAGAAGGTTAGAGTATGTCTGGAACGAATGAGCAGTAGCCCGTGTTTTGCCAATTTAAGACACTTCTTTACATTAGTTCTCCAATATGCATTTCAATGCCGCGCACCATTTTTCCTAAAGGCAGATCATTTTCGTCGGCGCCGAAAGGTTCTTCGATTTCCTCGGCAATGAGTTCCAGACTTGCCAGTACGAAAAAGATGAACCCTACAATTGGAATGACCCAGTAGTTCAGACTGAAAACGAAGCCAAAAGGCAATGTAATGATGTAAAACAATACAAATTTTTTAATGAATATGCTGTAGGAATAAGGAATCGGTGTGTTTTTGATCCTTTCGCAAGCGCCACATATATCAGTGAACGACTGTAGTTCGGCATTGAGAAAGAGCAACTGTTCGCCGGTTATTTTTTTGGAAACCAGCATTTCATGTGCTTTTCGCATCATCAGTGCAGCTACCTGATTCGGAAGGTGTTTCTCCAGGTCAAACCTATGTTGCAGGGCCTCCGGAATATCATCGAAAAGCTCCAGCCGGGTTTCCTCACTGCGCAAATGGTTTTTGAGGGTCAAAGCGTACATCGGAATGGTTTTCCGGAAAAATTTCCGGTCCGGATCCTTTGCCGGCAGGATGGCTGCCAGTTTTATGGCCAGATTTCGGCTGTTATTTACCAGGCTTCCCCATAGTTTTCGTCCCTCCCACCAGCGTTCATAGGCTGTATTGGTGCGGAATACCAGCAGGAAGGAAATAACAAAACCCAACAGGGTATGCATGACCGTTATATTCCGCAGCGGGCTTTTTTCACTCAATTGCCAGACTTCAATTTCTAACCATGCGATCAGCCAGGAATAGGCGCAAACGGCCAATATCCAGGGGAACAGGCGCCGAACCGTATCGGAACGGTGAAAATGATATGGCCAAACAAACCAGGCCTTGGGATCGTGTGCTATCATGGACGGTTTACGGTGGACGGTTTACGGCTTACGGTGGACGGCTTTGAAAGTAAACTATCCATGATATTTTACCGTCTACCGTCCACCGTTCATAACTGATATTTCTCCAATCGCCGGTAGAGGGAGGCCCGGGTGAGTCCAAGTTCCTGCGCGGCTTCGGTGATGTTGCCGTGGTATTTTTGAAGGGCTTTCATGATGAGTTGCTTTTCCATGTCGTCAAGGTTCATAGTGTGCAGGTTTTGATCCTGCCCTTGCGTGGCATCCCTGAAAAAGAAATCTTCGGGCTGGAGTTTTTCACTTTTGGACATAATGACAGCCCGTTCAACAGCGTGTTGAAGTTCCCGGATATTGCCGGGCCAGGCGTATCGGTGCATTTCTTTTAACAGGGCTGCACTCAGTCCATTCACCTGGCGTTTGTATTTTCGGGCAAATTCCTTGAGGAAGTGCATGGTAAGCGGTTCGATATCATCTGTTCGTTCCCTGAGGGCGGGTAATTGGATCTCAATGGTATTGATCCTGTAAAGTAAATCCTGCCGGAATGCCCGGTTTTTAACTGCCTCAAAGAGGTTTTGATTGGTCGCAGAAATGACCCGCACATTGACTGGTTTGGAACGATTGGATCCCACTCGGGTGACGGTTCGGTTCTGAAGTACAGTGAGTAACTTAGCCTGCGCGCCTAAGGTCAGGTTTCCAATTTCATCCAGAAAAATAGTGCCTCCATCTGCAGCTTCAAAACGCCCGGGCCGGTCTTCCCGGGCATCTGTAAAGGCGCCTTTTACATGTCCGAACAGTTCACTTTCAAAGAGTGATTCGGTAATGGCGCCCATGTCTACCTTCACAAAATTCTCCTGTGCGCGCTGGCTGTGTGCATGTATGGCCTGTGCGATCAGGTCTTTACCTGTTCCGTTTTCGCCCAATAGCAGCACGTTGGCATCGGTTTCGGCCACACGTTGTACGGTTTCCCATATTTGCTCCATGGCCTGACTTTTGAAAATCAGGTCGGGCAGATCGCTGGCTGCTGCCAGATTTCGGCCCAGTTGTTTGGATTTTAGTTGGTGATTTTCGTCCTGACTTGTTTTTAGCTTAAGGGCAGAATGAAGGGTGGCGAGCAGTTTTTCATTGTCCCAGGGTTTGAGCACAAAGTCGGTAGCGCCATTTTTAATGGCCCGTACGGCCAGATCCACATCTCCGTATGCTGTTATCAGTACCACCACCGCCTCGGGGTAGATTTCCAGGATGCGTGCTAACCAGTCAAATCCTTCCTGGCCGGTATTCTTGGCACTGCGGCCGAAGTTCATATCCAGCATGATGACGGTATAACGCTTGTCGCGCAACAGTACCGGAATTTCTTCCGGATCGCGTGTGGTATCTACTTCTGCAAAATGGCGTTTGAGGAATAACTTCCCGGCGCTGAGTACGCCAGGATTATCGTCCACAATAAGAAGGGAGGCTTCATTCATGTTCATGATCGCTTGACCCGGTCAAAGACAATGCTTTTTCCAAGTCATTGCAAATCAAAGGACTTTTTTTGATTTGGTGTCCGATTTCGGACAGTGAATTTTAAAAAGATTTAGGACCGTAATAGTGGAACCTTTACCATAAAGGTGTTTTCTGTTGCGCCTGCCCAAACCGGCAGATTGCTCAACAATGCATAGCGGTCTTTGATGTTTTGCAATCCTATGCCGGTAGAATGCACTGCTGTGGTACGCATTTGTATGCCATTTTGAACCACCAGGGTTTGGTCTGATTCCGTCCGGATCATAATTTCCAGGGGAGTCTTTTCAGACATCTGGTTATGCTTCACGGCATTTTCAATGAGTAGTTGCAGTGTAAGCGGAGCAATTTTACAGGACTCCAACAAGTGATTGGGCACCTCAACCCGTAGCAGCAATTTATTGCCAAAGCGGATTTTCAGCAGGAAAGAATAGGCCTGTATAAAGTCGAGTTCTGTTTGAAGACTTACAAGGGATTGATCTTTTTGT
>JBIKUE010000110.1:0-15356 GCA_044347755.1 Saprospiraceae bacterium | reverse complement strand
CGAAGGGGCTTATATTGGACAAAAAATTCATGTTCAAAGTGTATTGGGCACTGATAGAAAGTGCTGAAATCCTTAAGGTTAAAGGGGAAAAAGCTCTCGAAATCAAGGTTTACGGGCTGCTGAAATACCAATCATTTCCTGCAGGTTGGGACATCCCTGAAAAAGATCACCAATGCCCAAATAGGTGGTATTGAGTTTTTCAAGCACCCATTTTTCCGTGAAATCACCTTTCTTTTGTTCAAGCGCAGCAGACTGGATTTTTCCGTAATCCAATTTAAGATCAGCCTTATGGGGTTTAGAACGGCTAACCAATTGTACCAGTCGAAACAGATCGCTGCCATCCTGGCCTTTGAACTGGAATGAAGGAGCAATATCCCCTTCATTCAAACCATCAATAGCAAAGAATACACTGGTTTCGAGATCAGAAATTTCAAAAAAAGTATTGCCTGACCTCGGATTGGCTACCCTGCCGTCGTTGTTGTAACTCTGCTGGTTTTTGTCGCCAAAGCGCTTTACTGCTTCGGTGAAGGTCATTTTCCCATCCATTATTTGCTGTCTCAGGGTATCCAGACTGTTTTTGGCATTTTCCAGATCTGCATCTGTGATTTCCGGTTTGAGCAGGATGTGCCTGCAATGGATGAGGTTGCCCCGTCTTTCCAACAGTTGTATGATATGGAAGCCAAACTCCGTTTCAATAACCGGGCTGATCTGATTGGCATCCAGTTTATAGGCCATAGCTTCGAATTCGGTAACAAACGTGCCGCGCTTTTGAAACCCTAAATCACCGCCCTGTGCACCACTTCCCAGATCATCACTGAATTTTTTTGCCAGTTCAGCAAAGTCTTCACCTTTTTCCAAAATCTGTTTGCGGATATCCTCCAATCGGTTCAATGCTTTTTGGCGTTCTTCCGAACTCACTTTTGGCTTGTATACGATTTCACGGATCTCTACTTCAGAGTTGAAATAGGGCAGGGAATCCTTAGGTATGTTGCTAAAAAATCGTTGAACCTCAAGTGGCGTAATGGTTGCCTTTTCTGTCACTTTACCTTGCATCCGTTCAGCCAGAAGCTGGTTGCGCATATCCGTGCTCAGCATAGCCTTCATTTCGTCTACGCTTTGACCGTAAAATTCTTCAATGGCTTTATCATCCTGATTGAAATAGGCACGAAGGCGATCGATACGAGAATCAATCTGGATTTCAACTTCCTCATCTTTTACCTCAACAGAGTCGAGTTTAGCCTGATTGACCAGTAATTTTTGCACAATCAGGTTTTGCAAAACCATGCATTGATAATCCGGAGGAAGATCCGGCTGATCCTTTTTAGCAAAACTGTATTGTTCCTGCACTTCGCTTAGGAGAATAATTTCGCCACCTACGGTAGCCACAACCCGGTCAATAATCGCCTTGTCATTTTGAGCCAGCAAGCTCAAAGGCAAAAGCAAAAAGGGTATAAATCCAAGTTTTAAGTTCATTTGAAGGATGCTTTATTGCAAAATCTTAATATTCTCACGCCTCAATTCTTTCTGGTAGAGTTCTTGTTTCCAGTTTTCCAACAGCTCTTGCTTCCTGCGATGCTGAATGATTTTCAGCGCCTGATCGCGGGCATAATCAAACGGTGCTGTTGTTTTTCCCTGAACCACTTCCATTACCCGATAATAATACCTTGAATCTCCATCAGAAACGGTACCATCTTTTCGGGAGCTTACATTATCTGTGGTAAGGGTTCCTTTTGGGAGCAAGGCCGCTAACTCCTGCAAGGTGTACCACTTATTTTTGTCCAGCAATGCCAGAGATGCCCATTGTTTAACATATGCATTGAGCCGGATTTCATCGGAAGGGTTGCGGCTATACCAAAGTTTATTGATTTCGTTTTGTGGCGCTTCCGTAGGAATCTTTAGGATCAAACATTTTAAAATAGTGCTTTCCAATTGGAACTGGTCTTTGTTACTTTCATAATAGGCCAGCAACTCATCATTGGAAACGGTACTATCCAGTTTTTCTGCGATGAGCTTTTCTTCAAAATTATACCGGACAAGGCTTGCCCGGTAGTTGCGCACCAACTCATCAATGTCCAAATCTTTAGGAATATTCCGCTCGGCTTCGTACATCATCAACTGTTCCCTGATCCAACGTTGCACATAGGCAGAAACAAGTAAAGCACTATCTGCAGGTAGGGTTTGCTCTGGCACAATTCCTTCTAATTCAGACAAATACAGGTTTCGGTCGTAAACTTTAGCCAGGATTTTATCTTCTTTTTTTTCGGATGTTTTCCCACCGCATTGCCAAAGACATAAGCACCCGAACAGGGTAATTACACCCATGCAAGCAGTTCGATATCGGTTAGAAAAAAATGGTATCATGGTCAGCTTCCGCCAAAAGGTTGGCAAAGGTAGGCGAATTGACCAAAATTTTGGAGCCTGGAATGCGAACGCTAAAAATTAGTGCTCAATCACAAGGTTGCCAGTACTCCAGCCTGAACAGAAACGGTATTCAATCTGGAGGCAACCGGCCCTAAACCACCCCCTAAAGAATGACGATAAATCGGTTCGATAAAGGCGCTGTACCTGTTTCCAAAAGACTGCTCCAAACGTAGACCGATATCTGCAGTAACAAAGGCATTGTGTGTCATGCCTCCATTTTCCAGAATACCCTTGGCTGGAGGAACAGGAACTGCTTTAAGCGGTGAATTATTGGGATCTGGAGGCAAAGGTTGAACCGGAGGATATAAAACCGAATTATATTGATATTGTTTGGAGGTGGCAAAATGACCAGATACGCCAGCAACTGCATGGGCCTTTGTCTTACCTGCTTTGAATACCTGACGGGTCACTTTCGCCGGTAAGGTTACTACATCGGCAACTACACCATTGTTGTAATAGAATCCAATACCTTGAAACGGATCATTCAGGTATTCAACATTTTCACGCTTGGGCTGATAAGACTTGCTGGAGTACTGGATACCTGTTTCAAAACCCCATTTCCCCTTACGGTAGCCCACAACGAGTGTGCCATTATATCCGGACGACTGATCTTTATGTTCTTCCTGAGCTAAAAAATTCTGGTCATACCCAGCAGAAAAACCGGTATAAAAGGGGCTGGATCCTTTCCGCGAGGCTGCCGGGATGGAAAGATTTGCTGATACTCTGTTGGGATGAATGGTTCGTTGCATGCCATAGGCTAATGGTGCGTTGGCAGCAGGGGCTAAAAGAGAGGCATCCAACTGAACAGGCAGTGCTTCGGCTATTTCAATTTGTTGAATATCTGTTGCAAGAACTTCATTTTCCGACCCCGAAATGGCTTGTGCAAGGGAATGTACTATGCTAAACACCTGACCGGCTAAACTCAGATCAGAAATGGAAATATTGGAAGTATTGTTGGTTTCCTGCTTTTGGAGACCTTTGGAACGGGAACGGTGGGCAATTGGTTCGTTGGTGGTTGCTTTTGGTGTTACAGGGACTTTTGGAGCAGGTTCAATGGCCTGAAAAAGGCTTTTTGTATTGAGCAATAACAACAATATTAGTGCAGCTTCTGCTGCTTTTGTCCATTTCACCCTGCGTGCCCGTGCAATGCCATCCATTTTGGCTGATAAGGAATTCCAGGAAGCAGGATCATAGGCTGTTTCCAGGCGCTCCAGGGTGGGGCGCAATTGCTGATCAATAGCATCCGGAGCAGGCATACCGTCCAAACGACTTTCAAGTGCGTCCCAGGAGGCAGGATCGAAAGGCATTTGAATGTTTTCCAGGGCCGACTTAACTTTTGCGTCGAATTGCTTAAATTCCATGTTTGACAGAAGAATGGGCTGATTCTGTAATGATCTGGTTTTCTAAAAGGACATTTTTCGGGTGGCGAAATATTCCTGGAGCTTCAATCTGGCTTTCAATAGATTGCTTCTTGAGGTACTTTCTGTGATATCAAGTGCTTCACCAATTTCTTTATGATTGTAACCTTCTACTACGAAAAGGTTAAAAACAGCTCGGTATGCAGGAGAAAGCTGCTGAACAGCTTCCAAAATCTCTGCTTCTGAAATCCTGCTGAGGACATCAGGATCTGATTGTGCAGTCATCTGGTTAACTTCCATGGAGTCCAGGTCTTCCGTTCTCCGCCGGCTGTTTTTGCGATAATAATCAATACAAGTATTGACTACGATGGTTTTCAACCATTTCTGAAAGGAAGTACCAGGATGATAAAGCGATATTTTACTGAATGCTTTAATAAATGATTCATGCAAAAGGTCCGTTGCCTCATCCCGTGTACCGGCATATCGCATGCAAATACCCATCATTGGGCTATAGTACATTTCATACACTTGCTTCTGGGCCCAGCGTTCTCCGCTAAGCAGGGCCTGCACCAATTGTTGTTCAGCGCGATCCAGATTAAGGGTTAATTCCATGGTGTTGATTCTCGTTGGAGGTTGAGCATTGCTCGCCGGAGATATTCTTGAGTTTGGAACGCACAAGTTATCTCTAACGCTGCTTCCATGATGCAAAAGATTCAAAAAGGGTTGGATGAGAGGAAGGTAAGTGTTAAAGTGTTGGGGTGTTTGAGTGTTTGAGTTGGGGTTGGGCTTGGCTTTAATAGTGGGAATAGCGAGCGTGGTTTAAGGCAAGAGGGTGGATAAAATAGTTTAGTAGAGTCATGTTTAAAGTAGGATATGCGCTCACCTTTTCAAACAAAACCATATTGAATTGACTTTATGCTTAATGAAATTAAACTATATAATTTGTTGATAATTAATTGTTTAAAAACATGATTTAAATTATTTAAAATTATTTGTTTTATTTTTTAGTCAAACTGTTTTTTTAAAACAAATTGTGTGTATTTTTGCTCGCCGAAACATTCAGAGGCGAGCAAAACAGGTCGCCCGATAAAGGCAACATTTCACCATTAAACAGACACCGCCATGGGAAAGAACAAATGGTACTTCGAATCCGAAAACAGCAATAAACAGACAGGAAGTACCAGTACCCAATCCAGGTCGAAACGTTCGGCCAATATGCCGAGTACTTATGTCTGGGAGTCGCCTGAAAATATGCCTTTGCCAAGGCTGATGCAACTGATGTGGCAAAGATTGCGCAGAAGTTGGGTTGCTTTGAGGTTCCAGACCAATAAATGGTCGTTTGGATTGCTTCAACCTAAAACCATTATCAAAGTGGCTGTGATTGCTGGAGCTGGCTTATTTGTTTTTGGAACCGATGGTGAGTCGGGATTATTGTCCAGGGTTAATTCCAGAGCCATTGCGGTATCTAACGAAACCAATTTGGAGATAGCTGAAGAGTACGCAAGACCTAAAAAAACCAAAAAAGCGAAGCCGGTTGCTAAACCAGCAGCAAAATCTGATACAAAGCCAAATGCAAAACCCAGGAATGATGCTGCCCCGGTTTCCTCTAAGCAACTTTTTAAACAACAATCATTGGATTACATTGAAAAATTCCACCAGATTGCTGTACAGGAGATGAAAAAATATGGCATTCCCGCAAGTATCAGCCTTGCCCAAGGATTGATTGAAAGCAGGGCAGGAACAAGTTCATTGGCCGTTTCCAATAACAACCATTTTGGCATGAAATGTTTTTCCAGAGATTGTAAAAAGGGACACTGCTCCAATTTTACGGATGATACCCATAAAGACTTTTTCAAAAAATTTGCTTCTGCTAAAGACAGTTGGAGAGCGCATAGCGAACTTCTGGCATCAGGCCGGTATGCAAAATTGAAAAAATACGGAAGAGATTACCGTTCCTGGGCAAGAGGCTTAAAATCAGTTGGTTACGCTACTGACCCAAATTATGCCGGCAAGTTGATTGGCATTATTGAAAGATATGATCTACACCAATATGATCGGTATTGAGTTCCGGTTAAAGTGTACAAGGAGTTATGAAGGGAAAAACAAAAACATGCACACGGATTGCCGGGGTGGCTATTTAGCTGCTCCGGCAATGCAACCGTCCAATATTGAAGTACCTTTTTTATTGCCTAGCCCTGCACATAGACCACCGCCTTTTCATCAAAAAATGCTTCCCTGAAAAAATCCCGGATAGGGAATACTTCGCTGTATTCCTTCCCTTTTCCAGGGAGTTCCAACACTTCCCGATGTATATCACCACCCTTTAAAGCCAGTAAACCATTCGGCAACACATGCAAATGTTTTTTCTTCAGGAACTTATGAGTCCAGATCAAAAGCTTATCGAGGGTAGTCACTCCTCTGGAGAGGACAAAATCGAATTGACCGTTCATCTTGAGCTCTTCCGCACGTGCATGGATGGCCGTAACGTTGCCGAGACCCAACGCCTGAGCAACCTCTTGTACTACGCGGATCTTCTTACCGGTACCATCCACGAGGATAAACTCGACTTCCGGGAAAAGGATAGCTAATGGAATTCCAGGAAAACCACCACCAGTTCCTAAATCCAGCAATTTGGCTTTTGGTTGAAAGGTAATCACCTTGGCTATAGCTAGTGAATGCAAAACATGCCGTTCCATCAGGTTTTCAATATCCTGACGGGAGACCACATTAATCTTCTCATTCCACTCCTGATATAACGGCGTCAGTTGTTCAAACTGTGCCCGTTGTTGGTCCGACAGGTTAGGAAAGTATTTTGATATTAAATTCATTTTTCAGCCAATTCCTCCAGCATCTTTTCGGCTTGTATCCTACGTTCAGGGATTTCCGTATTGGACAAAGCTCTTTCCAATGCCCTCTGTGCCATTTCTTTTTCCGAAGGATCAATGGCGGCTTTCTTGACGTATGCCAAAGCCATATACCAATAGATATCCTCCCCAAACCTTTCAAGATCCTCTATTTTTGAAATACACTCAAGGGTTAGTTCAGGTTGTTCCAATTGCAAGCCTACAATAGCTAAATAAAATAGCGCATCCGACTGGCATGGCTTGTACTCATCTTCCATCATACCCGCCAAAACAGACGCAGCAGAGCGCCATTCCTTTTTTTGATAGAATGCATCTGCCTCTGCAAATGCAATGGCACAAGCTTCAGGCTTTTCTAATACCGCAGTGTCTTTAGCATACCTCTGTTCCATATCCGACAAAATCCCCTTTGGCGGCTGAAAGTTCTGATTGTACACTTCTGCAGGCGATCGATCCCTAAATAACCAGGTTGCCAATCCATATCCAATGGTAAGGACCAATAAAGTGAGGAAAGCATACCTGATGGTTTTATTTTCCCCATGGTTCGGAACCTGGGCCGATTTTAGCCTTTGTTCAATGGCATCACAAGCTGACCAAACCAGGTGGAAGTGTTGATCTGTAAGCGCTTTGACAATATGAGGAGCCAGTAAAGAACCAGAAGCGTCAGATTCAGCAGATCCTAATGTCTTTTTATACCTCTGCAATGATGGATTTTCTGTCTCTGGATGGTCAGCTTGTTCTCCAAGCGCCAAATGATTGACAATTGTGAGTACCTGGCGCTGGTCTTCCGTTTCAAGTCTGTAAAATTCTCGCTTGGCCTTTATCATGCCTCTGAAAAATCTCAATTCATGAATTTCAGGCAACTTTCCCCATATCACCCGCTCCTCCTCTGAAAGGGCCGGCATACTAACGGGCTCCTGATTTTTTTCTTCTCTCCAATCCTGAAATTGCCGTACAGCCAGGCAATGGATAAATTCTTCTACCGGTATTTCCTTTGGATATTGATCATCGTGAATCAACGTTGCTGTTTGAATCAATGCCACTCTGAAAAAGACAGCCCCATCTGCATAGTTGCCCGCTGCCCCTTCAATAGCTTTTACCACGGATAGCCTGAACTCATTATACAGGGATTCGACTACCGATGCATCGGCCGTGCGAAGACCATCGGTGTATGTTTCGTTGGGAAAAATAGCTGAAGGGAGACTCATAGCATTGCAAAGGTAAAGAAATGATAATGATTCAAGGTAAATCCACTCATGAACAGGTAACGAATACTCCTTTCACCCTCTTGTTTTATGGTAAAAATTTGTATATTTGTATAGAACCCCAACATGCTATTACTGTAAAGTTGTAAACCTTTTAACCCATTTGAAAACCATGCGTGAATCTTTCCTTCACTACCTGTGGCGTACCCGGCGTTTTGATATGCTGGACCTGCAAACCACCCTTCACCAATCTGTTCAAATTCATCATCCCGGTGAATACAATACGCATTCGGGTCCTGATTTCTTCAATGCACGACTAAGTATTGACGGAACCCTATGGGCAGGGAATGTTGAAATGCACCTTTATGCTTCGGAATGGATGGGGCATCAACATGATAAAGACCCTGTATATGATTCAGTTATCCTCCATGTGGTCTTACGTGAAGATATTCCCATTTTTCGCCCGGATGGAAGCAGAATACCCTGTTTGGAATTAGCGCAGCGAATTCCTGAGCCCTTGTTATACCGGTACGAACAATTGGAGTCTGCACAAACCTGGATTCCTTGCCAATCCTCTTTTGCAGATGCCCCAGAGATCATTAAAAATCAATGGCTGGACCGGGTTTTGATTGAAAGATTGGAAGAAAAAACTAAATCGGTTCAACACCTGTTGGACCAAACCGGGCAGCACTGGGAAGAAGCCCTTTATCAAACCATTGCCCGGAATTTCGGACTCAAAATTAATATGGATCCTTTTGAGATGCTGGCCAGAACCCTTCCAATCAAACTTTTAGCGCGGCACCGGCACCAACCACATCAATTGGAGGCCCTGGTTTTTGGGCAGGCCGGATTTTTGGACGCACCTTTTCAGGACCATTATCCTCAATTATTACTCCGGGAATACCATCATCTCTCCCATAAGTACCAATTACATCCACTTCGAAAAGACCAATGGAAGTTTTTTCGGCTTCGTCCATCCTCCTTTCCTACCATCCGATTGGCTCAATTTTCTGCTTTGATTCAACAAACTGATCACTTGTTGGCCACTCTACTGGAGTGCAACTCACCTGCAGAAATGAAGACGCTGTTCAAAGTAAGGCCTGCCAACTATTGGGTGGATCATTTTCAATTCGATATTCCTTCCATCCGGCAGGAAAAAGAACTTAGCAAGGAATTTATTGAATTATTGCTCATCAATGCAGTAGCTCCTTTTCTGTTTTTTTATGGACAACACAAAGGACTTGACCGCCCTCAGGATCAGGCATTCATGTTGCTGGAGTCTCTCCCCCCGGAGATAAACAGCATACTCAAAATATGGAAAACAATGGGCTGCACCTGTTCAAATGCCTTCCATACACAAGCGCTCATTCATTTGAAAACCCGTTATTGTGACAACAGGCGATGTCTGGATTGTGCCATTGGAAATGCCTTATTGAAATAATAATGGGTATAAAATACCAATCGCCATCTCCGGAAACCGGGATGGCGATTGGCATCTGAAGCGACCTAAACTTAGTTTTTGGTCACTTTATACGTGTAAATTGGAACACTTAAATTCAATTCAATGGTGTAATTGCCGGCCTCAGCAACAGCGATATTGGCGCCACCGTACTCCATTTTCTTGTTGGCATCGTTATCGCCCAGGTTGATGCCCCAGTCATCGTTTGCCCGGAACTTGATC
This sequence comes from Saprospiraceae bacterium, assembly GCA_044347755.1. GTDB lineage: Bacteria > Bacteroidota > Bacteroidia > Chitinophagales > Saprospiraceae > M3007. The sequence continues at coordinate 5,830 of JBIKUE010000110.1, read as the reverse complement.
TCCCCGGCAACAAGGTTTAACGTAACCGACCATTTGCGCGTAGCAGGATCGTAGGTCATATCCTGATCACTGTCCCAACCGTTCGGGGTAGCAGAACCGATCACGCCCCAATCCGTTTTTACAGCAGATTGCGTCAATGCATTCAGATCTGCATTAATACGGTAAACACCTGCTCCGGAGGCCAACGGGATGTCGGAGCCACCTGGCTCAAGAGAGCCATTGTTATCGTTGTCGCCCCAGTTATTCGCCCAGGTTGGCCCCTTGGTGAATTTGTATTTGGCGCCACCATCTGAAAAATAGAGGTAACCTTCATATTTCTCGTCGCTGCGCGGTGAGAACACTACAGTGGTTGAATCTGCAGGATTCCAGCCCTGGTAACTTCCAGGCACATGCAGGAATGGGTAATTTACAATAATGGCGTACGGACGAATTTGAACCGTAACGACAGGAGAGGTTAAAACTGGCAGATCTTCAGCACTACCAATAGTTGCCACTACCCGGAATTCAATATTCGCAAATTCGCCACCTGGCAAATCCTTGCCGGCAATCAGAATGTTATTGATTTTTTCCTGAGTGATATTCGCGAGTTCCAGGCTGTTTACAACACCAACAGTGACTGGATCAGCAAAATTATTGCCAGCTTTATCCAGTTCCAGGGTATACTTTACCCCGGCCTGATAGCCGAAATCTGCCGAAGTCCAGGCGAAAAGGTTTATCACCTCATCTTTGGTGTTTTCAGACAGTGTAAAAGAAGCATTTGCACTTGGGCTGGTAATTGTTGGCGCGTTACCTGCCGCCAGGATGGGTTCTTTATCCTTCTCGGTGCAAGCACTCAGCAGCAAAGCAATTCCGAGTGAAAGAGAGAGTATTTTTTTCATTGTTGAATTGTAGTTTAGTAACCGTCGTTTTGTTGCAGGTTCGGGTTCGCTCCACGGTCAGATGCCGGGATTGGGAAAATATTGAGGTGCTTCGAAGTAGATACACCGGCTGGAACTCCTCCTTTCCAAGGCCATACATAGGTAGACTCGCTGAAACGATCGAAACGAATCAAATCTGTACGGCGATGGCATTCCCAGTAAAATTCACGCGCCCGCTCATCCAGAATGAAGTCCAGGGTCAATTCATTGGCTGTGATATTACCTGAAGAGCCACCATAAGCGCGTTCGCGAACAGCATTTACCAGATTTAATGCCTGGCTCAAATCACCCGTGCCTCCACGAAGTACGGCTTCAGCGTACATCAAATAAGCATCCTCAATACGGAACATCGGGAAGTCAATGTCCACCCAGGTTGGGTTAGATCCAGGAGCGCCTGCTGAAGTCACGTTTTTGAACTTGGTGATGGCGTATCCATCCGTAAATTGGGAGATATCCTGAATTTCAAGATTCTGTCCCGTAGTATAAAACAATGCGCGGGAGTCGAAGGAAGGCCGGTCAATGGAATAGGTGTAGTCTGGCTTATCCAGGTACAATTTGATGACATAGGTGCCATTGCTTGGAATATTGATATTGGCTCCTCCTTGCTCCAGCAATGCATCCGAACCATTGTCGCCATAGTTCAGTCCCCAATCATCATTTGCACGGAATTTCACAAATCCGGCAGTAAGGCCAACCGTAATCGTCCATGCTTTTTCTGTGGCATCATAGGTCATATCCTGATCTGAACCCCAGCCTCCTGGCGTAGCATCACCGATCAGGCCCCAATTGGTTTTCTGAAGGGTGTAGGTAAGTGCGGTCAGGTCTACATTGATTTTATAAAAGCCACCTTCTGGAATGGTAAGGTTAGCACCGTTAGGCTCCAGCGTTCCATTGGCACCATCGTCGCCCAGGTTATTGCTCCAGTCTGGACCAAGGGTGATCTTGAACTCCTTCTGATCATCCGGGAAAAAAATGTACCCTTCGTAAGTGTTATCGTTTGCTTGAGACGCCAGTTGCTGAGCACCAGCCGGGTTCCAACCCTGATAACCGCCAGGAACATAGATGACCGGATAAGTGGTATTTCCATCATTTGGTGCAACAATCACACTGCCGCCACCAACCGCAGGGAATTTACCAACAAAGGCACTGGTAGTACGGGTACCACCCCAGCCGCCATCAAGTCCAAATTCTGCAGCACTCATGCCACCACCAACGGCAGCGTGTGCCACGAAGGTCATACCTCCCCATGTGCGTGAGCGAATACCATCAAACAGTACCGGGAAAATAACACCTTCAGCCGTATGGTTGTCGGCAAGGAACAGGTGCCCATAATCAGGATCGAGTGTATAACCGGCGCCTATTACTTTCTGACATTCAGCAGCACATTCAGAATAAAGTTCACGACCGGTGTATTGCTTGGCATTCAAATAGAGTTTAGCCAATACCATCCAGGCAGCCGCTTTATCAGCGCGGCCATATTCATTGGCGCGTGGTGCAGCCAGATCGGCATCAATTGCTTTCAGTTCGCTCTCAATGTAGTTAAACAACTGCTCCGGAGTAGCTTGTGGCGGGAAGAAGCTGCCTACAGCATCGTTTTCCGTCACGAAAGGAGGCTTGCGGAACAAATCCAGTGCATGCCAATAGCTTAAAGCGCGCAAAAAGCGGGCTTCTGCACGGAAGCGCGTGATGTCGGCCTGCAAAGCTTCAGTGGCACCTGGGCGACTGGAAACTTTATCCGGGGTGGTTTCACGCAAAAACTCGTTGCAAAGCGAGATCTGGTAATAAATACGGTTGTACATGGCCGTAACGAACTCGTTGTTCGCATCCCAGTCCTGCTGGTGGTAATCCTGAATCGTTCCATCGTTCCAGGCAATTACCGCTTCATCCGTAGTAAGTTCCTGAGCTTTCCAATACTGGCGGAGATAAGTGGAAAAACCTTCGTCAATACCGGCAATATCAGGCTGACCGGCCGGACCTTCCTGACCACTTAGTGCCAGGCCGGCATATAACTTGGCCAAAACCTGCTTGTAGGCTTTGGGGTCGTTGTACACCGCCGCCGAAGTGATCACATCCTCATCGAGTGGAACGGTGTCAAGATCTTTGAAGCACGACACGGAAATGAACATTATTCCGGCAAGCAGTGCCCATGTTTTTAAAGACAAAATTTTCATATTAAATTGAAAATTAATTGTTTGTATTGTTTTTGAGAACCGAATTCCAAACCATTTTTTAGAACAGAATCCGGCAATCCATGGTTAGAAGTCCGCTTTCAAACCTATCAGGTAGGTGCGGGAACGCGGATACACATTGTTGTCGATTCCGTTGAATACTTCCGGATCCAGACCTTCGTACTTGGTCACGAGGATCGGGTTTTGAACGGTAGCAGACAACCGAAGATTCTGAACTTTTTTACCCACTTTACCGAAGGTATAACCAGCCGTAATGTGGTCAATGCGCAAGAAGGAAGCATCCTGGATGAAGTGATCGCTAAAATATTGCGGTACTACAAAATCCAGCTCACTGGTTGGGGAAAGAACATTACGCAAAACGCCTGTGCTGCCATAAAGTTGATTGTAGAAGGCATTATTTGACAGGTTGTTGTTGTACATGTAATTTCCAATATTGGAACGACCAGCCAGAGAGAAATCCCATTTTTTCAGGTACAGCGCTGTATTAAAGCCCATCAGGTAATTTGGTGCAGGCTTTTCAAAGCGGTAACGGTCGTCAGGGTTGATGATACCATCGCCGTTTCTGTCTACATAAAGACCTTCAACCGGCACACCATTGGCATCATACACCTGCTCATACACGAAGAATGAGTTGGCCGGATGACCTACACTGTGGATCTGGATATTGTTACCTACACCACCGGCAATACCGCCCGTTGCAACACCCTGATAATTAGGATCTTCGGTAGCGGTAAGGCGGGTGATCTTGTTGCGGTTGGCAGCTATGTTGAACCCAACAGACCAGTTGGCATTCGGGCGCTTCAAAGCTAATGCGTTAATGGAGAATTCCACACCGCGGTTTTCCAGGTCACCAACGTTGGTATTGATAAAGTTGGTCAGGTTGGTGCCCGCAGGTACCGGAATGAAGTTAATCAGGTCGCGGGTTTCACGCAGGTAAACCTCCACAGAACCAGTGATACGGTTTTCGAAGAAACCATAGTCAATAGCTGCATTGTAAGTAGTGGTTTCCTCCCATTTCAGATTCGCATCATATCCGGAAGGACGCAGGGTATTCAGGAACTGATCCCCGAACTGGTATTGTGCGTTGGTGAAACTATAGGTATAACGCGCCAGAGCCGGATAAAAATCGGTGCTGATATCCTGCTGACCGGTAACACCGAAGCCCAAACGAACCTTCAGGCCGGAGAACATCGCTTTTTCACGATCCCAAACTTTTACGGCTAATGCTGCTGCAGGGAACAAACCCCATTTGTTGTTCGGGAAACGGGAGGTGCCGTCGCGACGTACAGAGCCCGTGAGGAAAATCTTGTCATTGAACGACAAATTGGCACGGCTGAACAAAGAGAGCAAATAGTACTCACGTGGGTTGTCGTTTGACGGGCGAATCACCGCAGTACGATTGGCATTGAATGCCTCTGAGTTGTTGTTGCGGTAGAAATGCTGCCAGGAGTAACCACCCATAATATCGAAATTCATGTTATTGAATTTCTTTGCGTAGTTCAGGTAGAATTCCAGCAATTTGTCTTTTCGCTTTTGGTAGTAGGATTCGTCGCGGCCGCCGCCGTCGCCCTGAGAGAACGGGGCATTTTGAGGCACAAAAATCGTACCCTGGCCGTGTGTGTAATCGTAGCTCACATTCAAATTAGCGCGAAGATCCTTCAGGAACCAGAAGCGGTAATCTACCGTTGCACTGGCAATGTATCGTCCTACGTGGGATTCATCGTCCCGCATATTCAACAAGGCAAGTGGGTTAGCTGTAGCCAGTGTGTTTGGTTTACCGTCATTATTTAACCAGGCAAAATAACCTCCGTAAGTCTGATCTTCCACCAGGGTTGGCTGAGTTGGATCGAACTGAGTGGATGCGCCAATGGCATCGCGGTTACCAAAGTGGTTGCGATCAGAAAGGAGTTTCAAACCTGCATTCACCTGCAAAGTGCCCTTAAGGAAAGATGGATTTACGTTCAGTGCACCAGTTATCCGCTTAAAACGGTCGGTTTTCAAAATACCCGTCCGGTCAGTAGCACCCCAGGAAGCGCGGAAAGGCAATTTACCAATGGCGCCGGTAACCGCCAGGTTGTGGTCGTGGGTTACACCTGTCTGGTAGATTTCAGACTGCCAGTCAGTGTTTGCATCGCCCAGGAGTTGGGTAGCCGGGTGACCAGCTTCGAAATAGTTGTTGATCAGCCCCCGGTATTCATCAGCGCTCAATACATCAGATTTTTGTACAATCTGGCTGAATGCCACGTTACCGGTATAGGAGAAACGCAGTTCGCGATTAGCGGCGCTTCCTTTTTTGGTGGTGATGAGGATTACCCCGTTAGAGGCACGTGAACCGTAGATAGCCGTAGCAGAGGCATCTTTAAGCACGGTCATGGTTTCCACATCGTTAGGGTTAATCAGGTTCAGTGGGTTACGTGTTCCGGAAACATCATCATTAGCCACCGGAACCCCGTCGATTACGATCAGTGGGTCATTGGTAGCACTCAGGGAAGAACCTCCGCGAATACGAATGGTAGCACCCCCACCCGGATCAGCGCCGGTGGTTACCTGAACCCCGGCGATTTTACCCATCAGGAGTTCCTGAGGGCCGGTAATGGCGCCTTTGTTGAACTCACGGGTACCCACCGCCTGCACAGAACCAGTAAGATCCTCGCGCTTTACGGTACCATAACCGATCACTACAACCTCTTCCAGTGCACCGGCAGGCGCCAACTGGATGTCCAG
>JBIKUE010000020.1:0-51757 GCA_044347755.1 Saprospiraceae bacterium | reverse complement strand
GTACGCCTACTGTTTTCAGACCATCCTGCAGCATGGTGAACTGGAAGCCTTTCAGCTGCTGGGCAGCCGTAAAGGTCACCTCGAATTCCTCACCGGCTTTCACTATGCGGTCTTCAACATCGAAGATCGCTGTGCCGCTGGTCCGGTCTTCTGCCTGCATGTTGGCATTGGCTACGGCCGTGCTGTTCACGTCGCCCACTTTCACACCCACAAAGTCTTCTCCGATCTGGCTCAACATAGCATCTGCTACAGAGATTGTTTCAGGGAAGTTGCTCTGGAATGGATTGTTCGCATTCGGGAACACAAAGGCTTTGTCTACAAAACGCCAGCTGGTGTTGTTCGGAAGTTCTGTGTAGATACCCAGAATCAGTTTGCGCAACTCCACAACGTCGAACGTGGTGATCGAACCGGATTTGTTCGCATCCGCTGCAATCATCTTGTACGGACTGTTCAGCGGCTCCAGGCCCAGGATATGCTTAGACATCAACACCAGGTCATAGGTGGTCACACCATTGAGCGGGTTGTCGTCTTTCTCCGGTGCTATTGTGAACGTAGCTGCCAGCGGCACACTGTTCGTCACGGCATACATACCCAGCGTATCAGACAAATCGAAGTAGCTGTACGGTGGAGCAAAAGTGCTGGTGCCGTTGATGCTTACCGTAGCCTCTTCCACACCTTCCGTCATTTCTGTCTTCAACTCACCTACTACGTTGAGCTTGTCAGCATTCGGGCAACCGCCCAGGTTGTCCTGTACAATCACGTACGTTTCGCAGTAGTCGGCATTGCCGGCTGCATCGATCGCCCACAACTCTACGCACTGGGTACCCAGTTCAGAGCAGTTGAAGGTCACATTCGTGATCGGGTTGCCGTTACCATCCACAGGGAAGCCCGTGCCGGTGCCACACTTGCGGATACCGATCTTGATCTGGCCTGAAGGCGTGCAGTTATCTTCCGTGTACTGCAGGAAGTCGCTCGCCCACAGTGTGATCATACCCGTAGGCATGATGTTCACACTCAGACCGTTGATACAAACCACTGTAGGCGCTTTGCAATCCTTCACCGTGAAGTTGTATTCGTACTCGCTGTTGTTACCGCAACCGTCAGTAACAAACCACTTGATCTTGTGCGTGCCGTGTGGCAGCTCAGGAACCACGTGGGTGTTCTGCGCCTGTTGGGTGTTCCAGCGTACGCTCGCCGTCTTGATCGTACCGAACAGGGAATTCCAATGCCCCTGATGATGGATTGGTTCGTAAAAGGCTGTCATGCATTTTGCCCAATTCCTGGTAGGCATTTTCCAAATGTATCAAAGCTTGGTCAGGCCGACCATTTTCTTTTTCCTTTCTGTATTGCTCGTTCAGCCTGGCAATTTTTCCATAACCATGGTTGGAGGAATCGGCAACTCCAGAGTGATGAGCTATCCCCTGTTGCCCGTAGGTTGTACAGGCAAACAAAAAAATTAAAATTAAGCAAAGAAGAAGGCTTTTACCAAGGCAAAACCGTGCAGTCATGCCTTGTTGGATTTCATCAAACATACCTATTTATTTCCTTTTCCAAATTTTTGTAACTCCATTATCAAAGAATTAAAAGCGAATTTCGTGTTATATTCGATGCAATAGTACTACATGACCGTTGAAACAGGGTAATTACAGCCTATTAATAACGTCAACTTAAAGTCGCTCACGCCTAAGCCTGAATGTTGCGCAAGTTGGGAGGCGATAAATCGGGGCCAAGAGCACGGTTCGTCAATTACATCTGATATTTTACCTCCACCTGTTCCATCACCGGCGCCTCGGCAGCAGGAGGTACTTTGAAGCTTTCAAATACATCGCCTTCCGTGGCAGCCGGTTCGGCGCCGGCGGCAGGCGCTTCCTGCGTAAAGAAGTTGACTCCGTTATCAAACCAGTTAAGCAGGTTTTCCACCGATGGTTTATCCGCTACTGCAGCTTCCAGATCGCTTACCCCAAGCACCTCGGCGCCAATAAACCTTCCCAACTGAAAATAAGCCTCCCATTGGATCTCATCAAAAAACTGATCGCTGGTTGGCTCATGCGGGAAGTCGGGGTGGTATATCTTGTATTTATAGGTACCGTATTTTAAAGTATCCCGCTTGTCGAGATCCGGTTTGCCCTCGGGCGCGCGAACGGAAGACTTGACATATACAAAGGTGCCAACCGGCCCCATGGTGTCGCGCTCTGCCTTGGTGTAATTGATGATACGCTTGCCGTCTTCCTGCGAATTATCCGGCACTTCCTCCCAGCATCTGTATACATCTGCCACGGTATATCTCTTGGCCGAATACACCTGAGTGGGTCGTGGCCGGATCTGTTCCTCCGGCTGATCATCAGGCCGGAATCTGATCTCGAGTCCCAATTCATTTCGTGCCCGCATGATAAGGTTGTTCAGATCAAAAAAGGAATATAGCTTGTCTTCTCCTGCGTCTACTGCAATGATCAGTCGGCACCCACGGCGCAGCAATTCATAAGCGCCCAGATTTTCAATATGACCGCCATCCGAGATATTGATCATCTTTTTTTCTGAACCAATCCGGCCAAGTAATTCATAAAAAAAGTACAAAGGCCACCAAACAACCGCCTTTGCCTTTACCAGAATACTTGGATTGGAAATCCAAAATCCCAGCCTTGCATTAAACAGCGTCATCATAACACTTAGCATCCGGTTGGAATAAATGCCCATGCCTGGATTCACCGCTGCGGCCGAAACCGTAACAGCTGCCGGCAAAGTCATGCGCTGATAATCGGAGTAGCGATCGGTAGGAACATAACCTACCAGTTTGGAACCGCTGTAAAACGGGCTTAACAGAAAGTAATCCGAGGTCTTTGTGCCCTGAAACGCGGCATCCTTGCCGGGATTCATCAGATTCAAACAAGTATTAATGAGCGGGTATGGGCTGATATAATCCTTGAGTTGATCTGACTTGGCATCAAACACCTTTCCAATGGGCATATTATTATGGCTGCCGGAAAACTGCAAAAACAAATCAGCCAGTTGCTTACGGTAAAACCGGTGAAAACTCAGCGCGTTTGGATTGGTAAAAAAACCTAATATGAAAAGCAATACCGCGTTAATGCCAAAGTCGATGATTGTTTCCGAGGAAATCGGTCCGGTACCTTCATACTCTACCAACAAAGTCCAACCAAATAACAATATGGCCAAAACTGCCAATACTGATTCTACCCTGTTAAATATTTTGGAAACCCCCAGACTGAAGTTCAGCACAATATTGGATAGGAAATGTAGGGCAAACAAGCCGCCAGGTATGGCCATGGCCCACCAGCCCAAATCACGCCCTCCCATAAAATCGAGTCCCGAAAAGGGATTTTCTCCCAAAAAGCTGGTGATGATCATATACAAATAGTATCCAATCCCAATCAGCACTGCGGGACTTACCAGACTCATAGCCCAACTAACCAGAAATGCAATGATGATCAGAATCAGGTTGCCGGTTTTACCCAAAATCCCTTTGCGGGGAACCATATATTCCCCGTGAAGCCTCATGGCATCAATATGCTCTTTGCTGAACAACTTACTGAAGTCGAGGGTCTCCTTGGCCGTCGCCTGAACATATGAATGGGTGTACCCACCACCAGACACTGAACTCAGGTAATCAGCCTTTTGAAGAAGACCATACCTGTTAAGTGTTTTAAGAAAACCAAGGTTAATGGTTGCTGAACGAATGCCACCGCCCGACAAGGCAATCCCAAACAAGTTAGGCTGGTCTGCGGTGCCATGTTCGATACCAAGTTTTTGGCGACGGATCAGCAAATGTTCACGTTCCTTCGCAATTACTTCCTGGAGTTCTGTTGGTTTCATATTATTACGGTTTACAGTGGACGGCTTACGGTGGACGGTGGACGGTGGATTTTAGAAGGGAAATATACAAGGAATGTTTCAAATGGCAGTCTATGTTTATCTTGCGGCAAAATTGGGGAATATTTTGAGTATTCCCAACCGTCCACCGTAAGCCGTTAACCGTCCACCGTCATGCGTATTCTGGTATTTGGAAAACAATTCAAGGAAAAAGACCTCGCACAAATACAGGAGGTCTTTGATGCCATGCACCAGGAGCAAATGGAGGTTAGTGTTTACGAGCCATATTTGAGAGACCTCCATGATCATATCCGGTTTCCCAAAAACATTCAAACACTGGAAAAATACGAAGATATTCAGGCACAGACCATTGATTTTATCGTAGTGTTAGGCGGAGATGGTACCATGTTGGCGGCTACAACATTGATACGCGACACCGGAGTACCCATGCTGGGCATCAATTTGGGGCGGCTTGGCTTTCTGGCAAGTATTGATAAAAATCATATCCGTCAAAGCCTAGGAATGTTGGCCAGAGGGCAATACCGCATAGAGGAAAGGGCCATGCTGTATCTGGAGAGTTCTCCACATCTGTTTGGCGACATTCCTTTTGCCCTCAACGACTGTACACTGCTTAAAAGAGACACGTCATCTATGATCACCATTCACACCTTTTTGAATGGCGATTTCTTGACCTCCTATTGGGCAGATGGCATCATCATTGCTACACCTACCGGCAGTACCGGGTATTCCCTCAGTTGCGGAGGACCGATTATTTTCCCCAACTCCGGGAATTTTGTCATCACCCCCGTAGCCCCGCACAACCTTAATGTAAGACCTCTGGTTTTATCTGATCAATCCGTTATTTCCTTTGATATCGAAGGTCGCGCAGATAACTACATCTGTTCTCTGGATTCCAGATTTGAGTTGGTGGGCACTCATCATCAATTAGCCGTGCGAAAAAATGATTTCTGTGTACGGTTGGTTCAACTGCAAGACACCACCTTCCTCAACACCATCCGGGCCAAACTGGGCTGGGGAGAAGATATCAGGAACTGAGTGTTTGATTAGGGAATTTGTTGAAATTGAAGCAATATAGAAAGCACTTTTCAGCCATATCTTAATTAAAACCGTATAGATCCGGGTAAAACCAATCCCTGTAAAATTTCGAATAAATCCCCAGCCGAAAGCCAACCCGAAAACTCAAACACTCGAAGAACTCAACCACTCAACTCCATGCAAAACGCTCAGACACTTGTACTCCAAACCATCCAGGGTCTTATTGAAGAGAACGAAATTGAGAAGGCATTGGATTTGTTAAAGGAACTTGATCAGCAAACCGGGGCTGATATATGGCAGGACATCGTTTTGCAATATGGCAACTACAGAGGCGCCAAAAAGGCACACCTGGAAGGTCGGATTGACTTCAAGGAATTCGGCCTTGCTGAGGCAAAGACCAGATATGCCCTAACAGAACTAATGAAGGCGCTCCCGCGCAGGGTAGCCCTGAATGCGCGAATTCATGGAGCAGGGGCCTTCGAGTTTGAGGTGCCTGAAGCACCCAGGCTGGAAAAGCTGATCGGTAAAAAAAGCAACCTTCGCACCATCGACTGGCTGGAAAAAGCCCGAAAAGCTGCCAATGCTGTTTGCCGGGTAGTTTGCACCGATGGGAACGTGGGCACAGGATTTCTGCTGCAGGGCGGCTACCTGATGACCAACAACCACGTCATTTTGAGCGAAGAGTCGGCAAAAACTGCCCGAATTGAATTCAATTTTGAGGTGGGCAAATCCGCCATTTCCTACGAACTTGATGCCTCCGACTTTAAAAGCAGTCCGCCAAAAGAACTTGATTTTGCCCGGGTAAAAGTAAAAGACCGTTCTGATGCTCCTTTGAGTCAGTGGGGATTTCTGGAATTAGAAACCGAAACCCTGCCACTGGTGGGAGAAGATGTCACCATCATCCAACATCCCCGAGGCGAAATCAAGCAGTTCAAATCTGACGAGATCATCAGTCAGATGAAACAATACCTGTTTTACACGACTGAAACGTATGGAGGCAGCTCCGGCTCGCCGGTCCTCAATAAGGACTGTAAAGTCATTGCCCTCCACCATGCGGGTAAAACCATCGATGAAGGCGGACTGGTTATCAATGAAAAAGGAGAAAAAGCAGGCGCCAACCGCGGCATTCTTTTCCGCAATATCCTTAAACACATCAACCCATAAACCTTCCCGGAATATCATTCTGGATACACAAACCCTCATAAAACTTCCCATTCCCCACCATGTCTATTGCGGAAATAAAAAAGAACCTGGAAGAACTGATCGTAATGGATCCTGCAAAGGCCATAAAGTATTTGCAGGATTTGCTGCCTGATGGCTCTGAAAAACGCAATCAGACCATCCTGCTCGACGGCAAACTGAGTCAGACCAATCGGGAATTTAACCTAAGCCTGATTAAGTTCGAAGACCATAAAATGGTGGTTGCGCAGGTCAACAAAGCCATTTTAGATCTGGCAAATGCTTTAACGGATGCAGATTTCCAGCCTCGAACAACCTCCTCCCCTTCTCAGCCCGCTTCTTCCGTTCCCAAATTCATGATTATTTACGATCAGTTGGATGAGTCGCACGCTAAACTGCTCAACCGTCATCTGAACGTGCTGAAGATCATGAAAAAGATCCGTGTATATAATGTGTACGAATCAGAAGGGCAGGAATTAATGGCCAGAGCCAAACAGGAAATGGCTGATTCAGATTATTTGGTTGTACTCATTACGGTTAATCTGTTTAATTCTGAATGGTTTGAATTGGTGTATAATGCACTGGGTGAAAACCGCCGGATGATCCCTCTGCGCATTGAAAAAGCGGATTTTGAGGGCACAGGATTAGAAAAATTCAAATCGCTTCCGAGCATGGGAAAGGCTGTTTCCGACTTCCCCAGCCAGGATGCAGCTTATGCTGATATTGTAGGAGAGTTGAAGAAGTTGTTACCCAAATGACGAAATTTCAATCTTATCCTTTGATTTTCCCCTTAATCCGTACATTTGCGAACTTTTTTCGGAAGGGAAGGGATTCCCGTGCTTGTCTGCCTGCCGGATTGTTGCCTTTTTTACAGCAAAAATCCGGCGGTCAGGAGGAGTACAAAAATCCTCAACAAAAATCCTGTTACCCGAATTTAAAATACCCGCTCACTCAATAACTCACTTATTTTCAACGAGGTATGCAAAGCAAAGGCGTTGTACGTTTCTTCTTGATTGCACTCACGATCGTGTGCTTGTACCAGTATCTGCTCGTCATTCCGACCAACAACATCGAATCCGATGCACGAGCCTACGCGGACAATTGTTCCGGCAGTAATCCTAAACTCGGCTGGCAAGGTTGCTATGCTGAATATCTGGACTCTTTGTCGACGGAAACCGTTTTCGAAATTCCGCTTATTAAAAAATTCACTTACGCCGACTTGAAAAAAAGTCAGCTGGCTATGGGTCTTGACCTGAAAGGCGGTATGAGCGTATTGCTGCAGGTGGATCTGCGCGACTTTTTGGTCAGCCTTTCCGGCAACAGTTCTGATCCGAACTTTACCAAAGCCCTGGATCGTGCTGCTGAGCTGCAGAAATCTCAGCAGGGCGACTATATTACCCTTTTCGCCCAGGCTTGGAAAGAATTAGGTGAAGGCCGCACGCTGGCATCTATTTTTGCCCGTAACGAAGCCAGCACCATCAAATTCGACGCTCCGGATGCAGATGCCATTAATACCATCCGTACGATGGCTAACGGTACCGTTGATGAAACCTACAAGCGCCTTAAGCAGCGTATTGACAAACTGGGTGTGGTTCAGCCAAACGTAAGCCTTGACGCTGCCCGCGACCTGATTCAGGTTGAACTTCCTGGCATCGACAACCCGGCTCGGGCACGTGCCATGCTTACCGGCCAGGCTAAACTGGAATTCTGGGAAACCTACCGCATTCAGGATGAAAGCCTGATCCAGGGTTTCACACAGGCTGACGACCTGTTGAAGGTCAATGCAGCAGCAGCCAGTGGCCAGGTCATTGAAAAAGATACCACTTACGAATTCCCTAAAGGCGCTAACGGTCAGCCGGACTCCACTAAAGAGAAAATTCCGGTAATCACTGATCGCCTGAATTCCGACTCAGTAGCTGGTCCATTGATCTCTAAAATGAGCTTGAATGGTCAGGGAGGCTCTGTTTTGGCCTGGGTAGATAAAAACAAAATGGCTACCGTGATGGATTACCTGACCCGTCCGGAAGTTGCGGCTAAATTCCCTGCTGATCTGGCATTCCGCTGGAGCCGCAAGCCAGTTGACGACGCACAAGGCACTACCGAAAGCCTGAATGGCAAATTTGAGCTTTATGCCGTTAAGAAACGTCCGGGCTCTGACAAAGCACCTCTTGATGGCTCCGTTGTAACCCTTGCACGGGCTGACCCGGATCCAACTACCGGAGAAATCCAGGTAAGCCTGCAAATGAATAATGACGGCGCCAAAATCTGGGCCGACATGACGACCAAAGCCGCTAATGCCGGCAACAGAGAAGTAGCTATTTTGCTTGATGATGAGGTGGTAAGTGCTCCACGTGTAATCAACCCGATTACCGGCGGAAGTACTTCTATTACCGGCGGTTTCAGCCTGGAAGAGGCGCAGGATCTTGCGCAAATCCTTCAGGTAGGTAAACTTCCGGCAGGCACCAAAATTGTACAGGAAAGCCAGGTTGGCCCATCCCTTGGTGCTGACAACATCAACAAGTCGCTGATTACCATGGCGTTGAGCGTTTTGTTCCTCTGCTTCTTCATGGTAGCCTATTATAACAAAGGCGGCTGGGTAAGCGTGGTTGCACTGATTGCAAACATCTTCTTCATCCTGGGCACGCTGGCATCCATGGGTACGGTTCTGACCCTGCCTGGCATTGCTGGTATCGTATTGACCCTGGCTGCTGCGGTAGACGCCAACGTAATCATCTATGAGCGTATCCGTGAAGAGTTACGTAACGGACTTGGAATGGCGAAAGCCATTAGCACCGGTTTCACACGTGCATTAACTGCCATTATCGACGCAAACGCAACCATGATTCTGACTGCGTTTGTATTGATCTACTTCGGTTTGGGCCCTATCAAAGGTTTCGGAACGGTGCTGCTGATCGGTATCATCTGCTCTATGTTCACAGCGGTATTGGTAGGTCGCTTCATCACCGAATGGTGGATTGAAAAAGGCCGGGATATCAACTACAGCCGCCCATGGTCTGAAAATTGGCTCGTAGGTATTAACTACGACTGGATTGGCAAACGCAAATATGCTTACGCCTTCTCTTTTGCCCTGATTGCAATTGGCGTGGCATCCTTCTTTATGCGCGGCTTCGAGCTGGGTGTAGACTTCAAGGGTGGTTACTCCTTCAATGTGGCTTTTGACAAGCCTGTTGAAATTGAAGCCCTTCGTGCTCCATTAACTACCTCATTTGGCGGCAACCCGGTAATCAAAGCCGTAAATACTGCCAATACCTATAACATCACCACGTCTTATCTCATTGATGAACAAGGCGCTGATGTTATGGACCGTGTAAGTGCCAAGCTTCATGAAGGCATTGTTGCGGCAGGCTACAATGCAGATCTGGAATCGTTCAAGAAAACCAATAGTTCCGGCACCCATATTGTTTCTTCCAGTCAGGTGAGCGCTACGGTGGCCGATGATATCCGCAACTCCTCTTTCAAGGCAGCATTCTGGGCATTAAGCTTAATCTTCCTGTTCCTGTTGATTCGTTTCCGTCGCTGGCAGTTCTCTCTGGGCGCGGTATTGTCACTGGCGCACGATGCATTAATCATGCTTACCTTCTTCACCTTGCTGCATGGTCTGGTACCATTCTCTCTGGAGATTGATCAAGCCATCATCGCTTGTATCCTGACGGTTATCGGTTTCTCTGTGAACGATACTGTAATTGTATACGACCGTATCCGTGAATTCCTGAGCACCTATGCCGGGCGGAAAAAAGAAGAGGTATTTAATATGGCTATCAACACCACCTTAAGCCGTACCCTGATCACTTCAGGTACTATTTTTGTCGTGGTATTGTTACTATTCCTTTTTGGCGGTGGCGCTATTCGCGGCTTTGCATTTGGTATGTTGGTAGGCGTATTTTTCGGCACCTACTCTTCTATTTTCGTGGCTTCTGCATTGGTAGTAGACTTTACGAAAGGAGATGTGATCAGCGGCAAAGCCGTAACAGCAGAGACGGCACATCCTGTAAAAGTAAAAAAGGAAAAAGCGTAAGTTTTTTCTTTTTATCCTTAAAAAAAGCCCGGCGCCTGTTACAGGAACCGGGCTTTTTCTTTATATTCTCCATCGCGTTTCCTTTACCTTTGTTTCAAAACAGTGTAAGATGCATCGCTTTCTTTTCTCTTTGTTGGCAACAACTTTTTTATTCGCCTATTGTACAAGTAACCCCAAAACGCCATCCAATGCCACTAATAAACCAACAAACGGCCATGAACGAATGATCGCCATGCTGGACAGCATTGCAGACTATGCAGATCCACTGGAATGTTATAACCTGAACAGCAAAAAAGCTGTACTGATCAAACAGCAATGGGATAATGCCCCCGCCAGAGACAAGCTCACCATGCAGCTACGTTACGCTGACCAAATCCTGCGTGCCGGAAAAAACGAGGCTGCCATCATGGAGTTTCAGGATATTATCAATCAATTGGGCGATCAGTTAACCCCACAAAGCAAACCGGTTTATGAACTGCTTGCCCTGGCATATTTGCGCTTGGGAGAGCAACAAAACTGTATCAATACCCATACCGCTGAGTCCTGTGTCCTACCCATTCAAGGGGGAGGCGTTCATACCATGACCTCCGGTTCCGAAAGCGCCATTAAGCTGTTTGAACGCATTCTGAAGGATTATCCGGATGATGAGCAAGTGCGGTGGTTGTTGAATATTGCCTATATGACCCTGGGGCAATGGCCGGCAGGCATACCCGCCAAATACCTTATCCCGGAAAAAACATTTCAGGCAAAAGGAGATATTCGATTCAATGACATCGCCATCCCACTGAAACTGGACACCAGAGGGCTATCCGGTGGCGTATGTATGGAAGATTTTGACGGAGATAGCAATCTGGATCTTTTTGTCACTTCCTACGGTTTACGAGATCAATGCAGATTTTATCGCAACAACGGTGATGGCACTTTCTCAGATCGAACCAAAGAAGCCAATCTGATCGGCATATTAAGCGGCCTAAGCGCCAATCATGCGGATTACGACAATGATGGCGACCGCGACATCTTAGTGCTTAGGGGAGGCTGGTTGCTGGGTGGAACCCATCCCAACTCCCTGTTGCGGAACAACGGTGATGGTACCTTTACAGATGTGACCATTGAAAGTGGCCTGCTTTCCTTTCATCCTACTCAAGCCGCAGACTGGGCAGATTTTGACGGGGATGGCTGGCTGGATTTGTTCATTGCAAACGAAACACAGGATCCTAAACGGCCACATCCCTGCGAATTTTATCGAAATAACGGCAATGGAACATTTACCAACATTGCCCCCCAACTAAAGCTCCATTTCACAGGCTTTTTCAAAGCGGCAACCTGGGGTGATATCAACAACGATCAACGGCCAGATCTGTATATTAGTAACCTTTATGGCGACAACAAACTGTTGGTGAATCGCGGCGGCAATGGTCCGGAAAGTTGGACCTTTGAAGATGTCACCAAAAATTCCGGCACTCCCGGATCCGGGCACACGTTCCCTTCCTTCTTTTTTGATTATAACAACGACGGCCTGGATGATATTTTTTGCACGGATTATTCCATTGATCTGAATGATCAGGGCCCCAGGCCGTATGTGAAGGAAATTTTAGGCAAACAACCTCCGGGCACCTGGGCCTGTCTGTATCAAAATCTAGGTAATGAAACCTTTTCCAACCGCAATAAACAAGCTGGTTTGAACACCATTACCTATGCTATGGGCAATAATTTTGGGGATCTGGACAATGACGGATGGAACGACATATACCTGGGTACCGGTAAACCAGACTTAACTTCTCTCATCCCCAATCGGATGTTTCGCAACGTCAACGGGCTGCGGTTTGAGGATATCACCATGAATGGATTTGGCCAAATTCAAAAAGGGCATGGTGTGGCTTTTGGAGATCTGGACAATGATGGTGATCAGGATATTTATGTAGTGGTTGGCGGTGCATTGGAAGGAGATTTGTCCAACAATATTCTGCTTGAAAATCCAGGCAATGCCAATCACTGGATTACCATATTCTGTGAGGGGAAAACCAGTAATAAAGATGCTATTGGCGCCAAAATAAAGGTCAATATGCTGCAAAAAAACGGCAGCAAACGATCCGTATTTGCCACTGTAGGAACGGGTGGAAGTTTTGGATCGGCCAGTCTTCGACAAGAAATTGGCCTTGGGGATGCCCGCCAAATTGAATCCATTGAGGTAACGTGGCCCAGACCAGGTGTTCCAAAATCAATTTATACAAACATCCCCCTGGATGGAGCAATCAAGCTGACTGAAGGGGTTTGCACCGCTGAAACAGTATCCCTTGGAAAATTGAAATTTAAGGTTTAGGGCTTATTCGTACAATCATTAATCAAAAAAAACACCTAAAATGGGAACAGGGATAACCAAGTCTTTTACTTTCGCAGGTACAATGCGGTTAAGCGCATGTAGCTTGAATTAACTTTTTTAGTATAAAACAAAACGGAACATGAACGCATTCCTTTCTCTGGGTCGCTGGCTGTTTGCTATTCCATTTGCTATTTTAGGTTTAATCAACCTTCTGAGCATTGATGCCATGGTTCATTCTTTTGTACCCACTTATATGCCCATGCCTAAAGTTTGGGTAGTAGCCGGGGGTATAAGCCTTGTGGCGGCTTCTTTAAGTATGCTGATTGGAAAGTGGGACAAGCTGGCCAGCGTGCTACTGGCGGTTTACCTGCTTTTAATGGTCGTGCTGGTACATCTCCAGGCTGCTATGGGGGGAAGCATTAGTGCACAGTTTTTGTTATTCAAAGATATGGCTTTGGCAGGCGGAGCCATGCTTTATGCCCAACATCTGGCTAAAGATCGCTCCATTATTGGCTAACCGGGCAAACCAAATCACTTTCAAGCTGGTATAATTTACGAATGATTGTCATTTAAGAAAATACCAGGAGAAAGGTTTCAGCCCAACCTCATTTTATTCGATACTTCTTTAAACTTTGGTAGATTTGAGGGCAAAAAAGTTTGCACTTCCGGATGAAGTTTCGAATTTCGCCCCAGAATTGTTCTGTAATCTGGAACAGTTAACCAATCAACATTAGCAATCCATTCTATTGTATGAACAGCGTCGGCTGCTGAAAAGCAACCGGCGCTTTTTTTTTCTCTCCGAGGGATGATATTTTAACACCTGATGGAAACTATTTGCCGTGGTTGAACATTAGTGTTTTATTGCCATCAACCCATTTGGCGTCTGCTATGCTACAAAAACTCTACACTCATTGGCTATCCTCCTATCGGGGCATTCCCCGTGTTATCTGGTACATCTCCATTGTCAGCCTTGTAAATCGCTGTGGCGCCTTTGTGGTGTCTTTCCTTTCTCTTTACATGACCAAACAACTGGGTTATCCGCTGGAATTCGCAGGTTATGTGATGACCTGTTTTGGCATCGGCGCTTTGAGTGGAGCGTTCATTGGAGGTAAACTCACTGATAAATTAGGTTATTACCCCATCCAGTTTTGGAGTTTGATGATCAACGGGGTAATTCTGCTGCTCATGGTATTGGTACGGGATATATGGCTGATGGCATTCTCTGTTTTCGCCATGAGCTTTTCTTCAGAGGTTTTCAGGCCCGCCAACTCCGTGGCCATGGCCCGGCATTGTGAGCCGGAAACCCGAACCCGATCCATATCCTTGTATAGGATGGCGGTGAACCTGGGCTGGACCGTTGCGCCCGCACTTGGAGGCATGTTGGTTGCCTTGGGATGGGAGTGGTTGTTTTGGGTGGATGGAATTACCTGTATTGCGGCAGCTTTTACGTTGGTTTGGCTGGTGCCTAAAAAAGTAGCACCCAGTGATGAGGCGGAGGAAAAACCCGGAGCAAAGCCTGCCCTATCCATGATCTCTCCTTATCGGGACCGGAATTTTGTGGGTTTTGCCTTATTGACTATGATGGGCGCCATGGTTTTCATGCAGATTTTGTGGACCATTCCCTTGTTTTGGGAAAAGCAGTACGCCTGGTCGGAAGCTCAAATCGGACAAATGCTTGCCCTAAACGGGTTGATCGTGTTTTTAACAGAGATGCCCATGATTCACCGTTTGGAAGGAAGAGCTCCAGCGTTGGTTTATGTCAGGTTTGGATTGATCCTGTATGCTATTTCCTACGCAGCATGTCTTTTTCCTGCCGGATGGGTGCCAGCCCTTCTGTTTACCATCCTTATTTCGTTTGGAGAGATGTTCGTGATGCCCTTCAGCAGCAATTTTGTTTTCGGGCGTTCGGAAGGGCCTAAACAAGGGCAATACATGGCGCTTTATACCATGTCCTATTCAGTGGCTAATATTTTGGCGCCGTTCCTGGGGACTCAGGTCATTGCAACCTGGGGATACAATAGCCTTTGGACACTTGTGACAATCCTGGCGCTCATTACCTGTTTGGGTTTCTGGATACTTGAGAAAAAACAAATGAGTACATGAGTGACGATTACAGGAGTACATGAGTGAAGAGGGAGGTCGTTGTGTTTGGCATTCTGAAAGGGCCTTTGGCCCGTAAAAATCTCAAGCCGAACGCGTCCCCTCTTCACTCATGTACTCCTGTAATCGTCACTCATGTACTCTAGCATTTTTTAGTCTCCGCGATCTGCTTTCAGGTTGAGAAACATTTTGAACCCAAAATTGGCAGAAATGATTTTAGAATTCACGTGATAATTAGCATCCAGAAAAACTTCTGTATTTCTGAATATATCACGAATGAAGAAATAGCCAAATTCTGCACCCACCAGCACGTCAAATTTTTCCGGCGCCTCACCCTCCGGCTCCAAAGGTTCAGAAAGGAATGCATATCTTAATCCGGCTTTTGCCATAACGGTATAGGCCTTGGATTTGGTTTTGGCACATTGGGCGCCATTGGTGCGATACTTACCCGCACCGGCCTCCAACAAAACATATGGCGTAGTAACAAATGTCTCCTCAACTTCTCTTGATTGAGGATCCATACTAAATATGGCGCCGCCGCCCAGACGAGCAGTTCCCCAGTGTGAAGCCACATTCATGGCTGTTCCAACGCCAACCCCGATCCGGTTGGCAACCAGTGTGACATCAGGAGCAGCAAGGTGAACCGAAGGAATATCCAAAAAAAGGCGGGGGCCCTTGGTGTACTGCGCCAATGCGCTTGTACCGATTGCCGCAAATGCAGCCATACAAAGGAGGATTTTTTTCATAAAGACGATCAATTTTTCAAGTTAATTCGGCAGCCAAGATACTGAGTTACTGCAATTACGCTGCTTGGTAAGATTATCCTATTGGTTTCTAATGGCTCTATTTTGATTTTTCTGTTACTGCAATAGAACAATTACCCGCCATCACTTATATTTGCCAAAGATAAAACCTAATTAACCCTATATATCAAAATATAAAAACACCCCTAACAAACCCTATCACTAACTTTTATCAATACAAAACGTTATGAACACCAAGGTTATTCTTGCCGCTTTGGCCGGCGCTGTTACCAGTTTTCTTTCAGGCTGGGTTATTTACGGCATGTTGCTTAAAAACTTTATGGATACCAACACCCTGGAAGCGGGTCGGGGCTGCATGCGACCAGACGAGGAAATGCTATTGTGGGCCATTTTTGCTGCCTGCTTTTTTTGGTCGCTTTTGCTTGCGCTTATATTTACCCGTTGGGCCGGTATTTCCACCTTTAAGAGCGGCGCAATTGCCGGCGCCTGGGTTATGCTTCTGGTTGCCTTGGGAGCCGACTTTTACACCCATTCCATGATGAATGTCTATACCCTGAATGCGCTATTCGTTGATGGCGCTGTGAATGCCGTTCAAGGCGCACTGGTAGGTGGCGTCATCGGTTGGGTGATCGGTTTTGGGAATAAAGCATAAAATAAGTCACCTTATTTAAACAACGGCGAACCTTACCTCAGGGTTCGCCGTTGTCATTTATCGCTATTGATTACTAAATACTACTGCCTATGCGTTTCCTTTTGACACTGCTATTCATAGCCACTACTTGCACCTCATACGGCCAGGATACGCTGCGAAAATCCTTTCAATGGGGTTGTCGGCTACATACAGGTTTTATTATTCCACACTCCCGCGACATCATCAATGTAGCTCAATCAAACCCATTTGGGTTAGAAATTAGCGGGCAATGGATCCTGAACGATCCGAAACACACCCGAAAGCTAGGATTGATCAGCAAAAGAGGATTTGCCTTTCATTATGTCAATTTTGACAACCCACAGGTATTGGGGCATACGGTAGCTCTCGTTCCATTTGTGGAACCCCTTATTCAGCCCTGGCAAAATTTTTACGGCTCTATCCGGTTTGGCCTTGGCCCTGCCTGGCTAACCAAACTGTACGATCCTGAAACCAACCCTACCAACCTCTTTTTCAGCTTCCCATTGAGTTTGTGGGCTATGCTGAACGCCCACGTGCATTACAAAATCAACCCGAAATGGGAAATCTCGGCTGGCATCAACTACAACCATATCTCCAACGGCGGCATGAAGAACCCGAATAAGGGCATGAATTTCCCAACCTACAATGCCGGCATTAACTACGCCCTGCAACCCCTGAACATGACGCGCCCTGAAAAGAACAAAGACTGGAAGAAATTACCCAAAAACTACGGCTACATAAACCTGATCGGAACGCTGAAAAATATGGACCCGGCCCCGGGCTATCCGGAACTCACCCGATGCTGGTCGTATGGCATTCAAGTCATGGGCGCCCGACGGGTTGGTCGGTTCAGCGGTCTGGCGCTGGGAACGGAATGGATTCACGATGGATTCGCTGATGAAACTTTGGAAAGATTGGGCGACTCTAAAAGCGCCTGGAAAGGAGGCGCTTTAATCGGACACGAACTGCTGGTAGGAAAAGTGAGCCTGAGCACACTGCTGGGTGTCTATGTATTCAACCCATCCGGAGATCTCGATCCGGTTTATCAGCGATATACCCTCCAGTATAACGCTGGGCGTAGATTGATACTGGGCAGCAGCCTCAAAACCCATCGTCATGTGGCGGATGTATTTGATCTGCGAATAGGATGGAGAATGAGTGAATGAGTCGTTTTACCTTTGCCGCATGAAACAACTCATTGAATGCGTGCCCAATTTTTCTGAAGGGCGTGATCCGGCTGTGATCAAACAAATAACCGACGTTATTGAAACGGTAGAAGGGGTAAAACTGCTTGATGTTGACCCCGGCAAAGCCACCAACCGCACCGTGGTAACCTTTGTGGGCGAGCCGGCCGCGGTGATTGAATCCGCGTTCCTGGCCATTAAAAAAGCCTGCGAAGTCATAGATATGAGCAAGCACACAGGCGAGCACCCGCGCATGGGTGCTACAGATGTGTGCCCGTTGATTCCCATTGCCAACATATCCATGGAAGAAACCGCCGAATGGGCGCGCAAACTGGGTGAACGCGTGGGCAGGGAGTTACAACTTCCTATTTACCTATATGAAGCAGCAGCCAGCAAGCCTGAACGCAAAAACCTGGCGGTCATTCGTGCCGGCGAATACGAAGGCTTGCCTGAAAAATTAGCCAATCCGCAATGGAAACCGGATTTTGGGCCGGCACAGTTCAATCCTAAAAGCGGCGCCACTGTTATAGGTGCGCGCGATTTCCTGATTGCTTACAACGTCAACCTCAATACCACTTCTGTGCGCCGGGCCAATTCCGTTGCATTTGACGTACGGGAAATGGGCCGGGCACTCACCGATCCCAAAACCGGCAAACCGCTCAAAGACGCCAACGGAGAAGCTATTCGCCAGCCGGGCTTGTTGAAGGGTGTTAAAGCTATTGGTTGGTATATAGATGAATATGGCATCGCGCAAATTTCTATGAACATCACGGATGTCAGTGCCACCCCACTGCACGTTGCCTTTGAAGAATGCCACAAAAGTGCCGACCGCCGGGGTATGCGGGTAACCGGCTCGGAATTGGTTGGCCTGGTGCCCTTGAAAGTGATGCTGGACGCCGGAAAATATTTCCTGAAAAAACAGCAACGCAGCGTGGGCGTCAGCGAATCTGAGCTAATCAAAATTGCCGTCAAGTCCATGGGACTGGACGAACTGGCTCCTTTTGATCCGCAACAAAAAATCATTGAATACAACCTGGATAAAGGCAATCCTGCCCAGGCTAAAAAGTTAGTACTCAAAAATCTGGTAGCTTTTGCCGACGAAACCGCCAGCGAAAGTCCGGCCCCGGGCGGCGGGTCCATCAGCGCCTACGTGGGCGCCCTGGGCGCTTCCCTGGCCACCATGGTAGCCAACCTGAGCAGTCACAAACGCGGTTGGGATGAGCGCTGGGAAGAATTCTCGGAGGCGGCTGAAAAAGGCCAGCACATCAAGGATGCCCTCCTGCGCGCCGTAGACGAAGATACAGATGCCTTTAACCTGATTATGGCAGCTTTTGGTATGCCCAATAGCACGCCGGAGGAAAAAGCAGCCCGCAAAGCAGCCATTCAGGCAGGTACTAAAAAAGCCATGGAAGTGCCGTTTAAAGTCATGCAACTGGCACATAGCTCCCTTCCGCTCATCCGCCAGATGGCTGAAACCGGAAATCCGAACTCTGTAACCGACGCCGGCGTTGGCGCCCTGTGTGCGCGCGCGGCCGTACGCGGGGCATTCTTGAACATTCAGGTGAACGCCACCGGGCTTGATGACAAGGATTTTGCTGCGCAAATCCTGGCAGAGGGCCAAAAAATGGTGGACGCTGCAGATCGTGAGGAGATGGAGATTTTGGGGATTGTGAATGGGAAGTTGTGATTTTTACCGCGGAGGCGGAGAGGCGCCAGCATGCAATTGGGTTTGGAAGACCTGGTGGGGCGAAAAAGTGATTTTGGATATTAAAGCCTATTTCTCCCGCTTGACCCTTGTTATTATGGTTTAAAACCTGTAATTTCGGGTCAAACACTCACCAAATGGAAAAAGCATCCGCTAATAATAACTTTCATTACAATAAATCACTTCGGGAAAAGGCAAGAATGCTGAGAAATCACTCCACAAAGGCTGAAATATTACTTTGGGATAGCCTCTTGAAAAACAGATTCCTTGGATTTCAATTTTTACGTCAACGGCCGGTGCTCTGGTACATTGCGGACTTTATTTGCCTTGAATTAATGCTCGTCATTGAAGTTGATGGAGACACACATCTAATAGAGGAGGTTCAACAAAAAGACAAAAAAAACATGCTGACCTTGAGGCTATTGGCTTTTCAGTATTAAGATTTCAGGACTGGGAATTTTTTTCTCGCCGTGATGAGGTTTTAGAGGACCTAAAAGCCTGGATTAACACCAACTTTCCAGGAAGGTAACAGGCAAAATTGCCTTTATCTCACCTCCATACCCAAGCCCAGCGCCCCTCCCCCTTTGAAGGGGGGCAGGGGGATGAACACGTACCACGAGTAGATTAGCGCTTTCAAAACTCTTTTCAGGCTTTAGTCAGAAAATCAGCTTAACGACTGATTATCATTTACTTAGCCGCCCACTTTACGTTATCATCCCCCCTACCCCCCTTCAAAGGGGGAAAGGCGTTGCGCTTGGCCTTGGCGGGTAATAAATCGATGGAAATATTGGTTCTAAGTAAATTCTATGGTTACAATCATCCTTTATCTCACTTCCAAACTCAAGCATCAGCGGCAAAAACTCCCCCACCACTTCCAACTTTACCACAACCTTAACGCCTCTTCACCAATTCCTAACAAGCAGGGCGCGTTATATCCCCAAAATTGACAAACATGAAAATCCAATCCTTGCTGTTAATCCTTGCCATTTTTGCTGTTTTTCAGTCAACCCTCGCTGCACAAAACCGTAACCGGTGGTCGTACGAAGACGATGCTCCTGAACAATCCTGGAGTGTTGGTCTGGCGCCGCTGAGTCTGCTGCTGCCAAGCGGCAAAATCAACGTTCGAGGAGAATGGGCCTATGCCAATAACAAATCCCTTTCCTTGCAGGTGGGAATCCCCCGCCCTACCAAAATGCCCAACTTGCTGGAAAACACCTTCGATCTTACGGGAGAAGGCAAAACGGTAAAAAACCGCTACACCTCCTTTGGCGCTATCCTGGAAAACCGCTTTTACCTGACCGGAAATGCTCCACGCGGCTTTTACCTGGCTCCCTATGCCCGGTATAACCACTTCAACCTGGCCAGAACCACCGAAGTAGACGAAACCAATTATGCCACCACCTTCAAAGGCGCTGTCAATGGCGTGGGCGTGGGTGGTTCCTTAGGTTTTCAGGTGCGTCTGGGCGACCACATGACCCTCGATGCCACGGTGGCCGGTGTGGACGTAAAATGGATGCGCGGCACACTCACCTACTCCAGCAACGACCCCAACAACGACATTGAGCAACTCCGTCAGGAGGTTCAGGAGGCGGTGGAAGACATTCCGCTAATTGGCGACAGGCTTTCGGCGGCCGTTGATGGAGACCGGATACGGGTAAACACGCCGGGCTTTGTGCTGCCGGCTTACCGGTTTAACCTGAGCGTGAATTACGTTTTCTGATTTTTGGGAGTTTTTTACAGTTGAGACCCGGATTTTTTTAGTGACGGGGTGACTGGCAGTCACCCCGTCACTAAAAAAATCCGGGCCTCAACTGTAAAAAATCAGCCTTCTCGCATCTATATAATAATTCTACTTGATCGCATAAATTGGAGTACCTTTGCGGCCGTTTTATGAAAGGAAGAATCCTTCCTGTAATTCATATTTCACCGATACATGAAGAACATTCGCAATTTTTGCATCATAGCACACATTGACCACGGAAAGAGTACCCTGGCTGACCGCCTGCTGGAATACACCAATACCATCAGCAAGCGCGATATGCAGGACCAGGCACTGGATAACATGGATCTGGAGCGCGAGCGCGGCATTACCATCAAAAGTCATGCGATTCAGATGCGCTACGTGCATCCGGCCACCGGAGAAGAGTTCGTATTCAACCTCATTGATACGCCCGGGCACGTGGATTTTTCCTATGAAGTGAGCCGCTCTATTGCCGCTTGTGAAGGTGCCTTGTTGTTGGTAGATGCCTCACAGGGTATTCAGGCACAAACCATCAGCAACCTGTATCTGGCCGTTGACCACAACCTGGAGATTATCCCGATCGTCAACAAAGTGGATATGGAAAGCGCCATGGTGGAAGAAGTACAGGATCAAATTATTGACCTGATTGGTTGCGAAAGAGAGGATATTATTTCTGCCTCAGGACGTACCGGCATTGGTGTTCCGGAAATTCTGGCTGCTGTTGTAGACCGTATACCTGCGCCCAAAGGCGATCCTGATGCGCCTTTGCAAACCATGATTTTCGACTCCATGTTCAACTCCTACCGTGGTGTTATAGCTTACGTGCGGGTGATGAACGGAACGATGAAAAAGGGCGACAAAATCAAATTCTACAATACCGGCAAAGAAGTAGTGGCTGAAGAAGTGGGCGTTTTAAAAATGGGCCAGCTGGAAGCGGCGGAAATTGGCACTGGAGATGTAGGTTATGTGATCACCGGCATCAAAGTGAGTAAGGAAATCAAAGTGGGTGATACCATTACGCACGTGGCGCGCCCCTGTACCGAAGCGGTAAAAGGTTTTGAAGAAGTGAAACCCATGGTTTTCGCCGGCGTTTATCCGCTGGATAACGATGATTTTGAAGATCTGCGTGATGCTTTGGAAAAACTCCAGCTCAATGATGCATCTCTGGTTTGGGAACCCGAAACATCGGCTGCCCTGGGCTTTGGATTCCGTTGTGGCTTCCTGGGCATGTTGCACCTGGAAATTGTACAGGAACGTTTGTACCGCGAATTTGACCAGGATATTATTACCACGGTTCCGAACGTGCCTTATACGGCCACAGATATGAAGGACAAATCCTTCACTGTGCACCAACCTACGGAACTACCAGAGCCTAACCACCTGAAAAGTGTGGAAGAGCCATTTATCTATGCACAAGTGATTACCAAGCCGGAGTATATCGGCAATATCATGACCTTGTGCCTGGAAAAGCGGGGCATCTTGATCAAACAACACTACCTCACCCCTACCCGACTGGAAATGATTTTCCACCTGCCCCTGGCGGAGATCGTGTTTGATTTTTACGACAAGCTCAAGTCGATGACCCGGGGTTACGCCTCCTTTGACTACCATTTGCTGGACTACCGCGAAACCGACCTGGTGAAATTGGATATCAAACTGAATGGCGAGCCCGTGGATGCTTTATCGGCGCTGGTACACCGCTCCAAAGCAGAATACATGGGCCGCAGGATGTGTGAAAAGCTCAAAGAATTGCTGCCTAAAAAGCAATTCCAGATTGCCATCCAGGCAGCCATTGGTCAGAAAGTGATTGCCCGGGAAACCATTTCCGCCCTGCGTAAAGACGTAACGGCTAAATGTTACGGTGGTGATATCTCCCGTAAACGCAAACTGCTGGAGAAGCAGAAAGAAGGTAAAAAACGCATGAAGCAATTCGGCGATGTAGAGGTGCCACAGGAAGCCTTCCTCAAGGTACTGAAACTCAATGACTAATGTGAACGTTTGCGTATGAGTCATTCAAGCATGAGTCATCCTGAATCAGGGTGACTCATGTTTGTTTTTAGCACAATAGGGATTTTCTCGTTAAAAGGGTTTTGAATTTCACCAAGATGGCTTACTATTGTCTTTTACAGGCCTTAAGTTCCCATGCTCATGCCTTTACTTTTCCCCTTAAAAGCGATGCTTGTTGCCGCCTGGATGGTAATTTTACTTTCCAAGACAACAGCACAGACAAGTCCGGTACACCCCCCCCCTTTGCAGCAAGCTGAAGCTGAAATCGACCAATTATTTGGAAGGCGCGACCAATTTGACATGAACAGGAATACCTTTATGGTACTGGGGGGGTACACCCTGAATAGTATCTTTTGGGATGAGTATTATAGTCCATTCGAATCGCCTTCTCCATTCCAATACGGGGTACAATTCCATCCCAAAGGCCGACCGTTTATGGTGGCCGCTTTTATCAGGCCATTATTGTATCAGGATTTAAATGATTACAATCCCAGAAAAAACGGCTTGAATGCGGTATTCAACCTCTCCCTCAAGAAATTACAGGTTGGGCGGTTATCCGGAATATTAAACCCGGGTTATTGGGGCTTTGACCTGCAATGGGGGAGGCGTTCTTACAAGTTTGAGGAAAACTTTTTCAATGCTCCTCCCCAAACCATTCATGCATGGTCAAAAAATTTGGGGATTATGGTTCGGTTGGGCGTTCAGCGTTCCTTTGGTCCGTTTTACCTGGATCTGGCCATCTCCAGTGGATATCAAGGTCAGTATCGGGAATCCACAGGCCAGGGTTTTATTCAAAAAGGGCCTTCCCAATCTTTTGTAATTCAGCCAAACATAAATGTTGGCTTTAGGATCTAGTACGGTATTCCTATGAAAAAAATCCTGGCTCGAAGCTTATTTACCATGCTGGCATTGATTGCCTGTCTAATTCCACAGGGCTGCTTCAGTTCAAGGAATGTGCAGCCCTCCAGACTTCAGCAAATTCAATCCTATCCAGGTATCAAGTACATTGTCATAGAAGATGTGAAACCACTCAACCGAATCTGGATCCTTTCAGATCTTGAGGTCACTGAGCAGGACCTGACTGCCTATTTTGAACCTGCTCCGGAGGGTTTTGGACACTACATAGACAGTATCAATTCCAATCAGGAATACAGGGCTAACCAGGATTTTGTTTATATATATGTTCAACCGGCCTTTGCACAGCAAATCACGGATCGGAGCAGACAAACGCTCGGGTTTAGTCAAATTAAAAAGACCGTAGTATTTGAACCCGACCAGGCAGAAACAAATGGCGCAATTTGTTTGGGTTTAGTTGGAGTAGGAGGCGTTATAACGGCGTTT
The DNA here is from genome assembly GCA_044347755.1 of Saprospiraceae bacterium. Classification (GTDB taxonomy): domain Bacteria; phylum Bacteroidota; class Bacteroidia; order Chitinophagales; family Saprospiraceae; genus M3007. The sequence continues at coordinate 27,826 of JBIKUE010000020.1, read as the reverse complement.
TTCTGGATTTTTTGGGCGTTTTGATATTTATAGTTGTGCAACCTATCCATTTCAGTACACATGCTAAGGATACTCCAGACATTCATTATGTTATTGACTTCTATTGCGGTTGTATCTGCCCAACGCCCCTGCGACACATTGATAACGGCTGATCAGGTTCGGATACCAGCACAGATTATACGGGCAAAAGAAGGTTACCTGTATTACTATAGATGTGATGACTTCGTCAAACGGGAAGAAAAAATTGCCCGGAATAAAATCATTGACCTGAAGCAATCCAAAGAGAAAAAGGAGGCACTGGAAGCCCTTGTAAATCCTCCAACTATTGACAGTACCCGAACCGCCTCTAAGCTAACTTGGGTTGGTAGCAACACGAAGTGGGTGAGTGGCACTTGCGATACCCTGCTGACTAAGGATGGCCAAAAGATTGTGGGAAAAATTCAGGAAGTGAAAGATAGTGTTATTTATTTCTATCCCTGTAAAGGAAAGACGCACCTTGAGCAATCCATACCTCAAAGTGACATAAAGGCTTACCTTCCGGAATATAGTTATGATGATCTATTGGCATCTAATGAAGCAGACGGGCTTTCTGAAGACCAAAAATTACTGAATCACACTTCCATTGCTATCATTGGCGGCTTTAACCCGGTGGATTTATTAAGCAATCCGGCGTACTATCTGGAAGATCTTGGGAATACGATTGAGTTATTCTCCCCACTCCATTTTGGCTTGCAACTTCAAGTCAAAAGACAACCCCTTCAAATTCAAATCATGTGCAGGCCCTATTTCTATAATGAATATGAAGTGCGGAATTTCAAAAGTATCGGAACAAATGCCGAGTTCACCTTTGCCATTAAGAAAATTAATATTGGAAGGATAACTGGCAGAATCAAACGGGGCTATTGGGGAGCAGAATTCCAATACGGTAAACGTCAGTACACCTTTGATACAAGCCCACCAACCGTAAGCCCTGCCACAACTACCAAAAGGGAAGGATCAGTCTTCTCTGTTTTGTCGCGCTTTGGCGTACAGAAAGAGTCAGGGCCATTATACTGGGATCTTGCATGCCTTTTAGGGTGTCGCAAATCACAAACCATTATGGATGGCATCCCGGAACCGTTTCATGGGAAGTGGCGCCTCTCGTATCAACCTGTTTTCAATATTGGAATTAGATTTTAGTAAAGTATGATATCACCTAAATCCTTGATTCAACCTGGCTTTTGTGTAACCCTGCTATGCGCTATCGTAGCTACCGCAGGTTGCTATAGGATGAACCGACTCCCAGCATCCAGGCTTGAGCATACACTCCAACTGCCTGGCTTGCGATATGTGGCGCTGGATGCGAAATCGCCCAAGGATAAAATCTGGTTGCTGCATAACGTCCGGATAGACGATAAAACACTGATAGCTACCTTTCAAAAAGCCCCCGACGGTTTTGGACAGTATATACAAAACATATACGATTATGATTCCCGTAATGCGAATCGAGATTTTGTATATTTATACATACATCCGTATTACGCCAGCGCCATACCGGATCGATCAGAATATACACTGGAGTTTAAGCAGATTAAAAAAATTATGGTGTCGGAGCCTGGAATGTTTGAATCAGCACCGGAATTTTTGTTGGGTTGTGGGGCAGTTGGGGCAGCGTATTTCTTGATTAATGTTCCCAGGTAAGCAGCCAACTGAATATATACTTCGTTTATAACCAATCAAACGTTGATTAATCTATAAACATGAAAAGCCTACTCCTGATAACGGGCATTTGTCTTACCCTGACTACCACAACCCAAGCGCAGCGCCCCTGCGATACCTTGGTGACCACCGATGGACGCCGCATACCGGCCCAGGTCATCCGTAGTAAAGACGGGTCCATATACTTCTATAATTGCGAAGACTTTGTCAAAAAAGAACAATCCATCTCAAAGACGGAAGTGGCGGCACTATTGCCTTTAGAGAAAAAGCCCTCAAATAAGCCTCAAAAAGATCGAAAACCATTTACCAGATCCAGCACCCAAAAATGGCAAAAAAACAGCTTCGTCGCCACCATAGGCTTTTCTCTGGCTGATGTTTTGAGCTTCCAGACAGACCCTGAGTCAGGTTCTGCATTCCAATTTGGCTTGCAGTACAATCCTAAAAAAACCTTGTACCAGGTTGCGCTTTTTGCCCGCCCGCTTGGGTACTACAGCCGCACGTTTTACGACAATTTCAAGACCCCGTGGCCAAATGTGGAGTTTACGCTCACCGTGAAAAAACTAACATACGGCAGAATAACCGGATTGTTAAAAAGTGGCTACATGGGACTTGACCTTCAAATAGGCTCACGATCCTATACTTACACGGAGGAAGTGTTCAACCTTGGTGTACGGAACTTCCATACCAAAACCTTGAACATGGCCTTTCTGGCAAGGTTTGGTATACAGGAAAGCTTAGGTATGTTCTTTTTTGACATATCTATTTCAGCCGGCCCCAGATCCCGGTTAACCCAAACAACCGGCGGTTTGAACACGGAAACTTCTACACACCGCTCTGTTTCCATACAGCCGGCGCTCTCCGCGGGAATTCATTTTTGACACCATTTAAAGACCACTTTATATGACAAACAAGCCATGCACCTTATACCTTCTTTTATTGGTCGGCATTCCCTGGTTGCTTTCAGGATGCTACAGTCCACAGCGTGTAAAATCCACCCGCCTCGTGCATTTACAGGAAATCCAGGGATTACAATACATCGTCTTTGATGCCAATGATCCGGAATACAACGTCTGGGCGTTAAGCAATGTGCAGTTTTCCTCCGATCATCTGGTAGCCAGGTTTGATCGGGTAAGCGATACGTTTTCCGAAAAAATTGAGCAAACCAGAAGAGATCATCGATATAAATCCCTAGAAGACTTTGTTTTCATTTATGCAGATGCAGCAGCCTTGGCCCAAATACAAAATCAGGCTGAAAACAGTCTTGATTATGGTCACATAAATAAAATAATTGGATATGAACCAGATACTGCCAGAACCAGCGGACTGGCCTGCCTTGGTATCCTGGGAGGCGCTGGGCTGTATGTGGGTGGGCTGTTTTTGGCCTACTTTTTTCTTTGATTCCATGATAGGCCCGAAAAATATCTGTTAAAAACCCTACTTTTGCGCACTTCCGGTTTGGCATCCTCAGGCCAGTTATCTGGAAGTGCCCAAAAATGGTTCATCTTACGCCCACTCTTGTATTGGTAGTGCTCCTTGTCTACTTCGCCATGTTGGTGGGAGTAGCATGGTTTACAGGGCGTAATACGAGCAACGAAGGCTTTTTCCTGGCCAACCGCAAGGTTCCATGGTACGTGGTGGCCTATGCCATGATTGGCACCAGTATCAGTGGCGTCACATTCATCAGCATTCCCGGCGCAGTAGGCGGCACAGGCATTAATATGGCCTTCTCCTATATGCAGGTGGTATTGGGCTATCTGGCAGGATATTTATTCATTGCCACGGTATTGATGCCCCTGTACTATCGGCTCAATCTGACCAGTATTTACGGCTATCTGGAGCAACGATTCGGCTGGTGGTCCTATAAAACAGGCGCCGGATTTTTCCTATTGTCGCGCACTTTAGGCTCCGCCGCACGGATGTTTTTGGCAGCCAGCGTGTTACAATTGTTCGTTTTTGGCCCTTTAGGCGTGCCGTTTGCCATAACAGTCATCCTGATGCTCGCCTTGATTTACGGATATACCTTTAAAGGCGGCCTGAAAACCATCATCTGGACCGACTCTATCATGACCACCTTTTTCCTGGCGGCCCTGGTTTTTACCGTTTGGACCATTGGTAAGGCATTGAATTTCAATGGCGGGGAGTTGTTCTCCCAGGTCATGGGCAGCAAATACGGTCAGGTTTTCTTTTTCAAAAATTTTCTGTCTGATCCCAATCACTTTGTCAAACAGTTCGTGAGTGGTGCTTTGGTAGCCATTGCCATGACCGGTCTGGATCAGGATTTGATGCAAAAAAATCTTGCCTGCAAAAATATCCGGGAAGCGCAAAAGAACATGTTTGTGTTCTGTATCTACCTGGTAATCATCAATTTTCTGTTTTTAGTACTGGGCGCCCTGCTGTATATGTACGCAGGCTCTATTGGATTGGAAATCCCGGCGCGTACGGATCAATTGTATCCTAAAATTGCCTTTGGGCATCTGGATACCATGGCCGGCATATTCTTTATTCTGGGATTGATTGGCAGCACCTATGCCAGCAGTGATTCGGCGCTTACTGCCCTAACTACCAGTTTCTGCATTGATTTCCTGAATTTTGAAAAAGGAAAAAACGCAGAAGAGCAGGTATATGCTTACGAAGAGGACCGGCAGGCTGCCAAACACAAGCAGGAAAACCAACAACGTAAGACCCGAACGCTCGTCCATCTTGGCTTCTCTGCCCTGTTTGTGGTCATCATCCTGATCCTGAATGCCGTGAGCGATTCGGCTGTCATCTCCCTTATTTTTAAGATAGCCGGTTATACCTATGGTCCATTGCTCGGACTTTTCATGTTTGGCTTGTTTACGGACCTTAAAGTCCGGGATCGATATGTGTTGCCTGTTTGCCTGGCAGCTCCTGTACTCACCTTTTGTTTTGAGTACGCCTCCAAAACCTGGGGCGGTTTTGATGTAGGCTTCCTTACCATTCTGATTAATGGCGTTTTTGCTATTGTTGGACTTTTCAGCATTTCATACCGGGAATTGGTTGATTGAATGGGACAGATGAACGGCTTCGTTCGTTCTCCATTCAGTACATAACCAAATGCCTACGTCATGAACCCTAATATCTTCAGTATGCGCAGGTTCGTCTTGCGCCATTATTTCTCTTTGCTCGCTGCATTTACTATTGCTGCCGGCATCCATTTGCAAAAATATCCCGACCTTATTTTCACAAGCGACCCCGAGGGCTACTACATGTATATCGCTGCCCCGTTCTTTAGTGGTGGCTTCAACCAATATAAACCCTCCAGCGAGGTCTACACACCCTATGCCGGCACTGACCGGATTTTTTCCAAATACACCTATGGAACCGCATTACTGGAAGCACCTTTTGTATTTGTTGCCCATTTCATTTATGTATGGAAGGAAGGTCATCACAACACCCATGGCCGTTTGCGGGAGCATGGTTTTGGCGTTTTGGCGGCCTATATTTTTTACAGCTTGCTCAGTCTGTGGATGTTGCGCCGATTTTTAGAGAAACGATTTGACCCCTGGTGGGTTATGTATACGCTTTGTGCACTATTTCTGGGAACCAACTGGCTGTTCTACACCATCAAGGAACCTGGAAATTCCCATGTTGCTTCCTTGTTCGTGATTACTTGCTGGCTGGTATTTGTACCACATTTATTCCGAGAGCCAAGTGCAAAAAACTTTGCCTTAGCCGGATTGATCTTTGGTTTAACGAGCCTGATTCGCCCCACCAACTCGATTGCGATACTGTATTTATTGTTTGCTGAAATGCCGCTTCCAGGGGGAGGAAACTGGAAGCAAAGGTGGCATTTTTTACTCCAAAACGCACGGCACATCCCCGTTTCAGCAGCAATGGTTTTACTGGTTTGGCTTCCTCAGATGTGGTACTGGCATTCCATCACCGGGAATTGGCTTTACTATTCGTACGATGAGGAAGGGTTCAGTAACTGGCAGTCGCCAAGGATCCTGAACGTATTGTTTGACGTACAAAACGGACTTTTCATATACGCCCCCATATTGTTCCTGCCGGCCATTGGGCTACTTTATGGCCTGTATCACCGTAGGCGGGAAGCCGTAGGTATTGCTGCCATGGTTGGCATCCTGACCTATTTATTTGCCAGTTGGCATACGTGGTCTTTTGGAGGAGCCTATGGGCACCGTTGTTATGTGGAGTGGCTGGTTTTTTTGAGCATTCCGTCTTGCTGGTTTCTGCAGGAAATCATAGCTTTCTCCCGGCGGGCACAGTGGTTGGTATCAGGAATAGCCGTGAGTCTGATCTATATAAGCCTTGGATTGACCTATTTATACCAGTGGCCCTGGGAGCGCCCTGGCTGGACCTGGCACAAATTGATAGAGACACTCGGCAAGCTTATTCCTGTTTAGAGCCAGATCGTTTTGTCGGCTACGCTACCACGCTGACCCGGCACTTCTGCAGGCATTTCATGCCAAGCCAGGTAGAAAAAGCCAAAGCAGCGTTCTCCGGCTTCTAATTGCAGGAATTCTGAAGACTCCAAAGCAGCTTTGGGGGAGCCCCAGAAACCACCAAGACCGATGGCCGCGCAGCTAAGCCACATGTTTTGAACCGCCATGGCAACGGACGCGATTTCTTCAAATTCCGGCAGGTTTGCGGCCGGATCAGGCTTGTGGACGATGGCGATCACAGCACCTGCACGCAAAGGATTGGCTCCGGCTCCCTTCATTTTCTCTTCAGAGAAAAGATCTGCAGGCGTATTCTTCCGGTAAAATTCAGACATATACTCCGACAATTGCTGCCTGCTTTCTTCGGAATGAAACACCTTAAAGCGCCAGGGTTCTGTGCGCTTATGTGTTGGCGCCCAGTTAGCATTCTCCAACAATTGCTCGATGGTGCCCCGGTCAATGGAATTACCAGGCGTATAAAATTTGGGTGGTACAGCCCGGCGGCTTTTGATCAGGTTGGAAATCTCGGAAAGCGTCATGAGTAAGGGTTTATGGGTTTATGGGTTTATGTATCCCGGAATGATATTCCGGGAAGGTTATGGGGTTAAAAAAACATATAAGCCTCGCTAGAGGCGAAATATTTGTAGAAACCAGCCCAATTTCATACCCATCATCAGGCATAGTAAACAGATCAGCATATTGCCCAGGATATTCCAGATGGCAAGCAGGGACTGCCCCCCTTGCCAAAGCTGGAATGTTTCTGCGGTGAAGGTAGAGAAGGTACTAAACCCTCCGCAAAAGCCTACAGCTAATAGCAAGCGCCGGGATTCTGTGACACCTGTGCCCAGTTGTTGCTGCAATATTACACCCATCACCAGGCAGGCAATGGCATTGGAGGCCAGTGTAGCCCAGGGAAATCTTGGCAGCAATGGTTGAATGGCAAGGCTTAAACCCCAGCGACACAAGCTACCCATTCCGCCACCAAGGAATACCAGGAAAAAACTAGGCATGAGTTTGCAAATCGTTTTGAAAATTAAACGCCCCAAAAAAAAACCCCGACTAATTACAGCCGGGGCAACAACTAAAAAATTAAGCTATGAAAACAAAAACTTCTTTTGTCGAAAACAGTAAGGCAAGGCACTGATGCGCTTCACCGATTTGCATTTCCTTTTAACGCTAAAACAGCGAACAAAGTTTATGCCGTAAAACAGGGCACAAGATAAAAAAGAAAATGCCGCTTGTGCAAGCGGCATTTTTAACATTTTATTTATTCTGACTTATCTCTGCCGCCGATGAGCATCTCCTGATACTCTTTCAGTTCTTCCCATTTGCCTTCTGCGGCAAACTTGGACTGTGCGGGCCAGGAACTTGGGTCGTGGATCTGGTAGCGTGGGCCGGCTGCATCCAGGATTTCCTTGAGACGGTCAACCGGAGCTTCTGCCAACTCAGCCCAGGTATTGATACCGCCTTCTTTCAGCAGGGTTTCAATTTTTGGACCAACCCCTTCGATGATCTTCAGATCGTCGAGCTTAGGTGCTTTTTCCTTTTTTGGAGCTGCTTTTTTTTCTTCTGCAGCTTCAACTGCTACAGGAGCAGCTGCTTCTTCAGCAACCGGTGCTGCTTCTTTTTTTGGCTTTGGAGCCGGAGTAGCTGTGGTTTCTGTTTTTGGATTGGTTGGCTTCAATACCGGCTTAACTGGTGTTTCCGGAACTTCAGCAAAAGGAATCACGCTTACAAAGCGGCGATCCTTCAATCCGCGCTTGAATACTACAACGCCGTCAATACCAGCGTGAAGCGTATGGTCGCGACCCATATATACGTTATTGCCTGCGTGGAACTGTGTGCCGCGCTGGCGAACAATCACATTACCGGCAACCGCTTGCTGGCCGCCAAAAAGTTTTACACCGAGACGTTTACTTTTACTGTCGCGGCCGTTATCCGAACTACCTACACCTTTTTTGTGTGCCATTGTTCAAAAGTGTGAATGTGTGAGTGAGAAAGTGGTTTTAACACACCGGAGATGATAACTCCGGCCTGCCGGGACTTACGCCTTGATGGCGTCGATCGTAATTTTGGTGAAGGACTGACGGTGACCGTTTTTCTTCCGGTAGCCTTTACGGCGCTTCTTGTGGAATACGATCACTTTGTCGCCTTTCACGTGAGAAAGTACGCTGGCGCTAACTTTAGCGCCTTTAATATTGGGCTCGCCAATAGTTACTTTACCGTTATTATCGATCAGATGAACGGCATCGAAACTTACAGCGTCGCCTTCCTGGGCTGCCAGCCGGTGGACGAAGATCTGTTGACCTTCCTCAACTTTGAACTGTTGACCGGCGATGGAAACAATTGCGAACATTGTTGTAAATCTAATTTATGATGAAAAAGAACTCCTTTTCTTAAAAAGGCGGGCAAAGGTACTCCAATTGCCCCGAATAACCAAACCCTATTTTAAAGTTTATGGCAATTTATCCTGTTTTTGTTGATGATACAAGTAAACCAGCGTTCCCAGAACCAATGCTGCCACAGTACCGTTATGTAAAAAATCGTTGACCAGGCCATGCAACAGGAAACTACCCAGCGCAAGCAAACCCCATCCAACCTCCCTGTCCTGCCGTAGTGCCTGAAACCCTCTGGCCATTCCTACCCCAAATAAAGCCAGCCAAAACACCAGTCCCACCAGACCGGTTTCCGATAAGGCTCTGGCAAATTCTGAATGCGCGCCGCCGCCCCTGCCATAATTAGATGGTGTCCTTTCCATAAGCGGGGATGTCAGACTGATGCGGGTCATCTGTTCTGGTTGTTGGAAGGGAATATATTGAAACTGATACGTACCCGGTCCGAAGCCCAGGATTGGACGTTCCTCTGCCATGCGCCAGGCACAATTCCAACGGTTTATACGCTCCTGTTCCGATACATATCCCGTCCGGGTGGATAACAACCAGGCGCCGGTCACTAATCCGGCAAACCAAACGCCCCATAAAAGCCATTTTGCACGAAAGGAAGCCCAGCTAATAGCTCCTGCGCCAAGCGCCAGCCAACCAGACAACCAGGCGCCTCTGCTGCCTGAAAAAAACAGTGCTACTATCCAGATCATTCCCTGGAACCACTGAAGCAGCCTGCGTTTTTTCGCCTCCGATAACCACCAAAAAAGCAGCATGACCAGCAAGCAAGCCCATATATTACTTTCCGGAAAAAATGGCATAGGCGCCAAATTAGCCTGGTCAGGCCGGAAATGATAGGTGGCGTGATGCAACAACACGTATATGGACAAACCAGTCATGGAAATCCCCATCCAATACAAACAACGTTGCCAAAGCGAGGGCCACAACCAAAATCCAATTCCGAAAACCCAGACATGGGTAGCCTCAACCAGAACGTACTTGAAGGAGACAAAAGGCATGGTGGAGCCCAAAGCACTTATGGCCAACCACCCTGTGTATCCCAAAATGAGGAATGGGAATATGCTGCTTCGTTGCAGCAGCAAGGCAACATCACTTTTTCTTACGGAGAAAAGAATACCCACTGAAAGCAGCGCCATCAGAGGCTCTGCCGGCAGATGCATATGTCCAAAGCCGAGGTCTGTATCCAATGACCAGGGTAAGACTAAGAAAAGGAGATAATATCCTCGGGTGAGGATTTGATTGGGAATCACCGCACAAAGATTAGCGATGCTCCCGAACAAATGCTACAAAAGCTTCCAAATACGCCTCCTGTTCTTCAAAAAAATGAGTGCTTCGCTCAAAAATCAGATATTTTTTATCTGTTGAGCCTACTCTCTCAAGAAAATCTTCCTCCAGTTCCATAGGGCACAGGAAATCATGCCTGGCTGCACAAACCAGCACGGGCAAGGTCACGTTTGACAGCTCCTCTCTGAACCCAACTGTATGCAGCGATCTATGGAATTTACGGTCGAGAGAATTCGTTCTGCCAAGATAGTAGTTGGTCAGAGGAATATGTTCGGAAAAGAGGTTATCCCAGATTGGATTTTCATCAAATGGCTCCACCCCTTGTACAATAGAGAGCGCACGACGTGCCAGCAAGCTTATTTTCAGGGATTGTTCAAAGGAAAAAGGAGGCGCTACGTTTTCGCAGTAGTCAACAATGTCGAGCCATTTACTCGTATTGATTCCTGAAGAAATACTGGCTCTGCCCACACGCAGCAGCATGGCATGGCTCAGACTGTCGTTGAGCGGATAATGGTGTGTTGCATTCGCATAAATCCAGCCTTTGATGTTTTCATCCACTCGATCGGGCCTGGTCATGTACTGGCAAGCCACCATGCCTCCAAAACTTTTGGACAATAGGAAAAGGCTGATATCCTGTCCATATCTGCTTTTAAGCACCAGGATAACATCCCGCAAATCCAAAGCATACTGCTCCAGATCAGCGTAATCTACATTATTATTTCCTTGTGAACCTCCGGCATTACGCTGATCGAAATATACTACCGCCGTTTCCGGATGCACTATTTCTTCCATTTGACTGGTCATGTACTTGTAACTACTTCCGCCTGGCCCGCCATGGACGATGATTAAAAAGGATTTGCTTAAGGTATTTCCACGGACTTGTACCCTCATGGAAGCGCCATCATGTTCCACGTAAAAAACATCGTTGGCATCTGTGGAAAAGGTAATCTCTTCCCGGAAACAGGATCCAAGGATAAGAACGGTGCTGAGCAACAAGATGTATTTTCTCATTTTTGCTTGCCTTTAGTACGTGTAAGGATACGGGGCTCTGTGGTCAAAAAATGTTTAGGTTTCCAAATAATACCGGCTTCCAGCGTTGGGCGGACATAAACAATATTATTACTGGGCGCCATAACCAATGCCGACAAACGGGAATAACCTGATAAACGGGGGGTAAATGCCTTCCCGGGGCCTCCTCCCAGCGACAGTATAGCATAATGATATCCCGGCCAGCGCACTCTGGTTACTACTCCGGTTTGATGGTTTACCCGGTATGTTTCGCCCCCCAGAAATGTGCGGCTATAGCCCAATGCCGGTGCAAACTCCCAGTATACCCTGTTAGCCTTACTACTGCGCAGGGTATAGCCAAACAAGAGGTATAAATTATCATGAAAGGTAGGATGGTGATAATACCCTAATTCAGCCGTCAGGAGCCGGTCTTTAATCCGTGTTTTAGGCGTCTTTTTTCCTCTATACCTGGTAAATTCTATGCGTTTATAAGGATACTCGAGCCCACCTCTGAACCCGGGGTAGACCAAACTTCCATTAAACCCGGCACGGATACCGGAAGATGCTTTGTTGCGTGCAGGCAGGGACTTTTGAGCGGAAAGGGTGAAGGCTGTCATCGCCCATAAACAAAAGAAAAGCCAATACCGCATTATGCTGAAGGAGTGTGTTGGATACATTGAGTAGGAGGTCAAATATAATACTATTTTACATATTTTTTAGTTAGCTATGAAATAGTTTTCCCTTCGGAATGGGTTGGATTAGGCTCAGCTTGACCTATGATTTACATTTGCCGCTAAATTTACTTCCATGAAACAATTTCTCTTTCTGCTCCTGCTGCTGCCCTTTCTGGCATCCACCCAAAACACTCTGCGATCCATCAATTCTCCTGATAAAAAGGTGGCGGTTAGCATAGGGCTCAACAAAACCGGAGAGCCATTTTACAAGGTCAGTTTTCATGACAAAACCATTGTAGACTGGTCCAGAATGGGTTTTCAAGCCAAAGAGGTAAATTTGCAAAGCGGCTACACCTTACTTAATGCCACTACCAGCACTTTTGATGAAACATGGAAACCGGTTTGGGGTGAAGTTGCCCAGATCCGCAATCATTACAATGAACTGCGGTATACCTTGGGTAACAACAAGCTGGGCTCTGCGGTGGTCATTGTTTTCCGCGTATTCAATGATGGCATTGGTTTCCGGTATGATTTTTTAGAGAAAGACGTAAAGGGGCGTACACTCACCGTTACTGATGAATTAACGGAATTCCAGATGACCGGCGACCATACAGCATGGTGGATACCGGGCGATTTTGACTCCAACGAACACGTGTACACCACCGGTAAAATCAGTGCCATAGATTGCACATCTTATAACAAGGAGTACGCCATTGCTACCCAGCATATCGTGAAGATGAAAAACACTCAGACCCCGATCACCATGCGCACTGCTGATGGCACCCACCTGACGATTGCTGAAGCAGCGCTGGCAGATTTTGGGGCCTTGCATCTGGAAACAGATGTAAAAAGCCTGAAATTCAAGGCCTTTTTGATTTCAACAGCGGATTCAACCGTTAAATCCATCAATACCATTCCTTTTCATACCCCCTGGCGCGTGATTCTCCTGAGCAAAGATGCCGCAGGTATTTTGCAATCCAGGCTCATCATGAATCTCAACGAGCCCTGTAAGATACCAGACGTTTCCTGGATCAAACCTCAGAAATATGTGGGCGTTTGGTGGGAAATGCACGTAGGATTGGCCACCTGGGATTACGAGGCTACGGCAGATATGATGGCAGCCACCGGTAGAGAGGTTAAGGGCAAACACGGGGCAAATACCGACAATGTGCTTCGATACGTGGACTTTGCCGCCAAGTATGGCTTTGATGGTGTATTGGTGGAAGGATGGAACACCGGCTGGAAAGACTGGTTTGGTAAATTAAAGGATGAAGTGTTCGATTTCACCCAGCCTTATCCTGATTTTGATATGGATAGGATAAGTCAATATGCCAAAGAAAAAGGGGTAAAGATTATTGCACACCATGAAACCTCCTCTGCTGTACCCAGTTATGAGCGGCAAATGGATGCTGCTTATGCATACATGAAGAAAAACGGGCAGAACTCCGTGAAAACCGGTTATGTAGGCAAAATCATTCCCCGCGGAGAATGGCACGATGGTCAGTGGATGAACAACCACTATTTGCGTGTGGCCGAGCGCACCGCCCAAAACCAAATCATGGTGGATATGCATGAACCGGTGCGGCCCAGTGGCTGGCATCGCACATGGCCTAACTGGCTTGCCAGCGAAGCTACCCGGGGAAACGAATTTAATGCATGGAGTACCGGAAATCCTCCTGAACACGAATGCATCCTGCCGTTCACGCGCAGCTTAGGCGGTCCAATTGACTATACACCCGGCATTTTTGAAGTCCGCATGAGCTCCTATGATCCTAAAAAAACGGAGGTAGTGCATACCACGGTAGCCAAGCAATTGGCGCTTTATGTAACGCTATACAGTCCGTTGCAAATGGCCGCTGATCTGCCTGAAAATTACGAGAAGCGGCTGGATGTATTCCAGTTTATCCGTGATGTGCCCGTAGATTGGGACGACACCAAAGTACTTCAGGCATCTATTGGAGACTATATGACCATAGTTCGCAAAGAAAAAGGCTCCCAAAACTGGTATTTGGGTAGCATCACCGATGAAAACCCACACCAGTTCAAAGCTACCCTGGACTTTTTAGTGCCTGGCAAGGTATATGAAGCAACCATTTATTCAGATGGCAAAGGAGCGCACTGGAAAGACAATCCATATCCGGTAAGCATCCGAAAAACAGAGGTAAAAAGAGGCGATGTGCTGCATTTGAGTCTTGCTGCCGGAGGCGGTTGCGCCGTATCATTTAAGGCGAAATAATCATAAGGGTATATCTAAAAAAATATTACACCTACTTTTGCAGGCAAATTGATCCTTTAATTATGAAAAAGAACTTTTACATCCTGACCTTAACTGCCATTCTGGCCATCCTGAGTCAGGCCTGTGGTAACGACAGCACCCCTGCTGAAGGTGCCACACTGGCAACTGAAGAAGCCGTAGGTAAAACAAGCCCAACCACACCGGGACTAACAGATCCCTTAGCGGCTCCTGCTGCTCCCGCTGCCCCAACTGCCGAACCACCTCAAAATGCAGCCGGTGTATGGCACTATACCTGCCCCAAAGGTTGTGCAGGGGGCGCAGGAGCAGCTACGCCTTGTGCCAAATGTGGTACTACCCTGACACATAACCAGGTTTATCATGGTGCAGCGCAGCAACCTGCAGGAGCAGCTCCTGCAAGCAACCCTGCCGGCACAGCCGCAACCGCGCCCAAAAAAGATGAACCACCTCAAAATGCCAAAGGTGTTTGGCACTACACTTGCCCAAAAGGCTGTGAAGGCGGATCTGGAGCCGCAACACCATGTGCCAAATGCGCTACAGTGATGACGCACAACGCCGTGTATCACCAGTAATTGAATTCTCTTCGACCACTTCCTCACTACTGAACATTTGGGCTTCAGTGGTAAACCTTTGTATTCATGGTATTTGACATATTAATTACCTTTTTCCTGGTATTTTTAAATGGATTCTTCGTTGCTGCTGAGTTTGCCATTGTGAAAGTGCGTTACTCCCAAATAGAGTTGCGCGCTAAAGGTGGAAACCAGATGGCTAAGGTGGCACAAAACATCCTGAACCATCTGGATGCCTATTTATCTGCTACACAGTTAGGCATAACACTTGCCAGTTTGGGACTTGGTTGGATCGGTGAGCCGGTAGTATCTAAAATATTGATTGCCCTTTTTCATGGGTTAGGCATGAATGTGCCTGATGAAACGGCGCATCAAATTGCCCTCCCTGTGGCATTTGCCCTCATTACGGTACTGCACATTGTGTTTGGCGAATTGGCGCCAAAATCCATTGCCATCCGGAAGCCGGAAGAAACTACCCTGTTCGTTTCTCTGCCCATGCGGGCTTTTTTCCTGGTATTTAAACCATTTATTTGGGTATTAAATGGCCTTGCTAATCGAATCCTCAAAGCCGTAGGCATTCAGCCAGCCGACGAGCATGAGGCACACAGTGCTGATGAGCTCAGGTTGCTCATGAAGCAAAGTCAGGCAAGTGGGGCTATAAAGGAGGACAATTTTCAGATCATTCAAAATGCCTTTGACTTTTCTGAACTGACCGCACAGCAAGTAATGGTGCCACGTAAAACCATTTTTGCCCTTGAAATTGATACACCCAAAGAGGAAATAATCAGCGCCATTCATGAAAACGGCTACTCCCGAATTCCCGTTTATGAGGATGATATAGATAATTTATTGGGCATTGTGTTTGCCAAAGATCTCTTTAAGGCTATTACCAAAGGTGGGGAATGGAGTTTGCGGGATATGATGCGCCCGGTACATTATGTTTATAATTCTGCTAAATTGAATCGAGTATTAAAGGATTTTCAAAGCAAAAAAATTCATGTAGGCGTGGTTATAGACGAATATGGAGGCACCGAAGGCCTGATTGCCATGGAAGATATTTTGGAAGAACTGGTAGGCGAAATACAGGATGAATACGATGATGAAGTGGCTCCCGTGTATAAAAACGAAGACGGCACCTACACGGTATCAGGCATTGCTCCCTTGCATGACGTGAACAACTTTTTGCCGATTCCGTTCCCGGAAAACAAACAGTACAATACACTTAACGGTTTGATTCTTAATCGCTTTGGAAGAATTCCTTCCAGTAACGATCCTTTCAAAATTGAGCCCTTTGAGATTCTGGTGCTGGAACGGAAACAAAACATCCTCATGCAACTTCAGGTGCGCGTACTACATGACCTTCTGCCTTCAGAAGAAAACTGATGGGATATCATATCATGGGAGCGCCGGGGTCCGGCGTTAGTACACTTGGGTATGCATTAGCCCAACAATTGGGTGTTGCACATCTCGACACCGATGACTTTCATTGGTTTACAGGGGATGACCTACCCTATCGACGAAGGCGAAACCCTGATCACAGGAGGCAGATACTGGGTGCTGCACTTGAACAAAACCCTGGCTGGGTGCTTTCTGGCACTTTATGTGGCTGGGGTGATGTATTTATCCCCAAATTTGAAGCGGTCATTTATCTTTGGCTACCAACCCAAACGCGTATTGTACGTATACAGGATCGGGAAATGACGCGGTATGGGGCGGAGCGAGTCCAGCCTGGTGGTGAGTTACATAGTGTATTTGAAAAATTTTGTGCCTGGGCAGCCGCATACGACGAACCTGAAGCCACCTTTTTACGCAGTAAAGTCAGGGAAATGGAATGGCTGCAACAACTACATTGCCCGGTTTTGTACCTGACAGAGACTGCATCTGTTGCAGATTTGGTAGCCCTCTGCGAAACTTTTTTGAAAAAAAACAGACTCCTCCCTTCCTGAACTCCGGAGCAATCGATTAATCCACTTTGCTGGTGACCAGTTCAGCGAGTTTTTTCTCTAATTCCATTACTTTCCGCTGCAGTTCAGGCAATTGCTTGAATACCACATGCGACTTGATGAAGTCACGATATCCCATTGCCGGGCTTCCGAAAAGGGCCGTATTAGGATGTTCCACATTGGATGCCAAACCACTTTGTGCCTGAATTTGAGTGCCGTCGGCAATTTTTAAATGGCCGGCAAAACCAGCCTGTCCACCCACACGCATACTGTTTCCAAGATGTGTACTTCCGGCAACGCCAACCTGAGCCGCAAGTACGGTATTATGACCTACTTCGACGTTGTGTGCAATGTGAATCAGATTATCCAGTTTAGCGCCAGAATGTATTATCGTACTGCCCAGGCTCGCCCGGTCAATGCAAGTAGAAGCGCCAACTTCCACACGATCTTCCAGCACAACCTTTCCAACTTGCGGGATTTTGGACCAGGTTCCATCTTTTTGAGGGGCAAACCCAAATCCATCGGCTCCAATGACGGCATTGGCATGCAGGATACAATCATTACCGATCTCGCAGTCAAAATGAATCCGAACGCCGGGAAACAACACACAGTTATCCCCTACTCTGGCGTTTTTTCCAATAAAAACCTGTGGATATATTTTACAGTTTTTTCCAATGATGGCCCCTTGCTCGATCACTGAAAATACGCCAACTTCAGTTCCTGCACCAATTTTAGCATCCGGGTGGATATGTGCTTTTTCCGAAATAGCCGCACCATTGGCATGATTAGCCTGATCAATAATTTTCAGGAGAATAGCCAGGGAGCTTCGAACGTCAGCGGTTCTGATGAGGGTTGGCGAAAGTGGCTTGGCCGGCTTGAAATCGTTGTTTACCAACAGAATGGAAGCCTTGGTGGAATATGCATAATCCTCGTATTTGGGATTGTCCAAAAACGTAAAGTCGCCGGTTTGAGCGACTTCAATAGGAGCTCCACGAGACACAGAGGCATTGGAATCTCCTTCCACTGTGCCGCCGATATAATTTGCGATTTGAGCGGCAGTTATTGTCATGCCGGGGATTGAATGCGCCAAAGTGATTCTATTACAACTAAGGGTAATTGCGCAAAGGTAGAAAAGGAAGTTGGAAGGGAGGGTAGAATTTAATGCCAGTAGCGAAATTTCATGATCAATATACTGACTAATAGATTGCCATTCGTATTCTTCGTTCCTGTGGCAGGTAATTATTCATTCTGTTAGGCAATATTTTCATCCACCCAAGGTTCAAGCCCTGATAGGAAGCCAATACCCAGCCTTTTGGCCAGGATTCCTGCGGTTCAAAGGTTTCCTTTTTCAAAAAAAGCAATGCTTGTTCTTCTGTTAAACTTACTGAAGATAACCCGGGCGACACCCAAATACTTTGGGCTAAAGCATGACTTGGAATAAAATCCTTTCCTTTAAACTCGCCAATATTCACACCGAACCATTTGGTTTTCAGTGTTTTATCCAGCATCAAAAACTCCTGTTCAAGTTTTTCGGGCAAAGCCAATATTTCGCCTGTCGGCGTTTGAAAAAACCGGGCCCGTACATCCGGCCGGAGCCATGCTTCCACTTGTGGCACCAGTGATTTACCAAGCGGCTTCAGCGATTTAAAAGAAGCAGGTGGGTGATGCCTGGAAGAATTGCCTGTTTTTTTTCGGAAAACCGCAATAAAAAACCCTTCTCCCTGTAAATGATGCGGGTAAAACTGATAACCTCCCTGAGCAGTGGTAACGATACCCCAGGAGGCAGGAATATCCAGTGAAAGCAGATCCAATGGGAACTCTTTGGTCAGCCATTCCAAATTTCCGTCATTCTCCTGCCTGTTATAGGTGCAAGTACTAAACAACAAAACGCCACCAGGCGCCAGGGATTTCACAGCAGCAGCGAGAATACGTTTCTGCCGGGAAGCGCAGAAATCTACGTGAGGCAATGACCACTCCTGAACGGCTTCCGGGTCCTTTCTGAATAAACCTTCCCCGCTACATGGGGCATCTGCAACTACCACATCAAACCAGTCTTCCAGGGCCGCAAATTCTTCCACTTCGGCGCTGGTAATGGCCAAATTGGGATGCCCCCACCGCTCCATATTCTCCCGCAAGGATCCTGTGCGGGCGCGTATGGTTTCATTGGATACCAGTAAACTTGTGTCTGACAACAGGTTAATAAGCAAGGTACTTTTCCCACCTGGTGCTGCACATAAATCCAATACTCTCAAGGATTTAGTAAGATCCACGGTTTGCCGGACTGCTTCGGACACAAACATGGATGAAGCTTCCTGAACGTAATAAGCGCCGGCATGGAAAGCCGGATCCAGCGTAAAGGTTGGACGTATTGGCAGATAAAAAGCATTGGGACACCAGGGGACGGCAGCAATCTTCCATGCATCAGGCGCACTGACAGATTGATCCGCTTTTCGACGCCCAATCTCCTTATCCCATTGCCCAAGTTCCACCATGTTTATTCCTGCTGCCCAATGCTTGGATTGGTTCATTCGGATACTGACAGGAGGAGCAGATTGGAGCGCCGATTCCAGAAGGGGCCATTCTTCGCCGAGAATAGCCTGCATCTGTCGTACGAAAGGTGGAGGAAGAAAAGATGCCATGAGTGAATACGTCTGCGTACAGACAACCGGATGCAAAAGTGGGTGGATTCTGCGAGATGCAAAGAATCGTATCTATTTTTACCGCACAAAGTTTTTCGAAACCGTTTAGCAATGGAAGTAAAAGCCGCCCTATTGAATACGATTCAGCAAATCAGTGCCTTATTGGGCCAAATTGAACCGCATGAGTACCGTCAGCCCCTGGACGAGTATGATGGGAGCACCCTGGGTCAACATTTCAGGCATATTCTGGAATTTTTCATTTGTTTAGAAAAAGGATGGCCGGAAGGAAGGGTAGATTATGCTTCACGTGAGCGGAATCTGCTGTTTGAAGATTCTCCAGGTATTGCCCGGCTGGCACTAGAATCATTTGCGGAAACTCTGGAGCAACTTGATCCTTCGGAAACCCTTGATTTTGTGGCTGAATTTGGGTGTGAGGATCGTCCAAGTTACCAAAGCACCTTGGGCAGAGAACTGGTATTCGTGTATGACCATGCCATACACCATCTGGCTATCATTAAAATAGGCCTTCGTTGCCAATTCCCACATATCCAAATAAACAAAGATTTAGGCGTATCACCTTCTACCATTAAAGCGAGGATGGAGAGGTGAGATATGAGATATAAGAGATGAGATATGGGATATGGGATATGAGATATGAGATATGATTATGCGCGCATTAAGCAAGTATATCTCATCTCTCATCTCTCATCTCTCATCTCTCATCTCTCATCTCCCATCTCTCATATCTCATCTCCCATATCTCATCTCCCATATCTCATCTCCCATCTCTCATCTCTCTATTTCCCTGCCAGATAGGCTTTTACAGCCACCCGGGAGGCTTTAGCTGCGGCTTCATTATAACGGGGGCTGCTGGGATTGGCAAAAGCATGATTGGCCTCAAAGCGCTGCACGGTAATTGTTTTTCCAGCCTCTTTCATGTTTTCTTCCATTTTGGCAACCACTTTATCGTTGATCCACTGATCCTGTGTGGCGTGGATAAAGAGTACATCACTGGAAAGCGTCTTGAGCTTATCCAGGTCACTCTCCGGCATTCCATAATACATCACACAAGCTTTTGCTTTGTCTTTTAGCAACAAGGAAGCTTGCATGGACCAGCCACCTCCAAAGCACCAGCCCATCGTCCGGTAATCTGCTTTTTCACCCAATGCCTTGGCAGCACCTAATATGATGGCCTCCGAACGGGCAGGATCGTTGGCTTTCATCAGGTTACCAGCCTCCTCCGGGGTAGCCGCTACTTTGCCATCATACAAATCCAGGGCCAACACATTAATGCCCAGATCATGGCACCACATCGCTGTTTCGTTTTTGATGTAATCATTCAGCCCCCACCATTCATGAAACAGAAGTAAATATTTATTCGTGTTTGCATGGGCCATCATCAGGAAACCGCGACCATTGGGACCACCTTCCACAGGAAAATCAACCATTCGCCCCTGGTGTACCGCTTCAACTGGAAGTGGCGCCGGATGTGCCGCTACGAAAGCGGGATCGTTTGCAAAGGCTGCAAACTCATCTACGCTGTGGCACATCGGCATCGTATTTTTGGCAGATGGAGGTGTGTTGGATACAGAGAAAGCATAAATAGCAGCTATCCCTATCAGAATCCCAACAGAAAGGGATAGATACCAGAAGAAATGTTTTTTTGACATGAGGGTAAGTTTTTGTTAAGGTTACAAAGATAGGCGAAACGATCGGTTTGATCATTTTCAAAGCTGTAACTCCCGCCAACCTTTTTATAAAATGGCCGTTTAATGGTGCTGATGAGCGAAGTTTAGAAAACCCGTCATCAGCCATAAACAAAAGATGCCAACAGCAATAGTTATAGGATCCGGAATTGCCGGTTTAGCCACAGCCTTGCGGATCAGGGCTCAGGGTATGGACGTACAGGTATTTGAAGCCAACAACTATCCCGGAGGCAAATTACACGCCTTCGCGATCAATGGCTACCGCTTTGACGCGGGTCCATCGCTGTTCACCCTCCCTAATTTGGTTACCGAGCTATTCGAATTATTCGGGGAAAAACCCGAAGACCATTTCCAATATGACCAAAAGCAGGAGGTTTGTCATTATTTCTGGGAGGATGGCAACCGCTTTTTTGCCCCTGCAAATCAGAAATCGTTCGCGGAACTGGCAGCAGCCACCTTTGGGGTAAGTGCCGATACCATTACCCAATACCTGAACAAAAGCCGGAAGAAATACGACCTGACCTCAGGCATTTTTTTAGAAAAATCGCTGCACAAGGTCAGCACTTATTTGTCGGCAGAAACGCTCCGTTCCTTTCTGCAAATGTGGCAACTGGACGTATATACAAGTTTAAACGAAGTAAATGAGCAGCGACTGAAAGAACCTCATCTGGTACAACTGTTCAACCGATATGCCACGTATAACGGCTCATCTCCCTATAAAACCCCTGGGATCATGTCTATGATTCCCCATTTGGAACTGGGCCTTGGAACCTATTTTCCCAAAGGAGGTATGCACCGAATTCCTATGAGCCTTTACGATTTGGCCGTGCGGAAAGGGGTACAATTTCATTTTGACAAACCGGTTAACGAAATTTTGGTAAAGAACCGGAAAGCCATTGGGGTTCAGGTGGGTAATGAGCAGCATTTTGCCGACTGGGTGGTATCGAATATGGATATTTTTTCCACCTACAAAAAACTTTTACCTGGACAAAGACATCCCGAGCGCACTTTACAGCAGGAACGCTCCAGCTCTGCGGTAATCTTCTATTGGGGAATCCGTCGCGCATTCCCTGAATTGGATTTGCACAACATCTTTTTCAGCAACCATTATCGGGAGGAATTTGCCAGCATTTTTGACCAAAAAACGCTACATGAAGACCCAACAGTTTATATCAATATCACCAGCAAAGAAGAAGCTTCAGATGCTCCTGATGGCTGCGAAAACTGGTTTGTGATGATCAATGCTCCTGGCGATTATGGTCAGGACTGGAATGAAATGGTGGCCAAGGCCAGAGAAAATATAATCCGTAAACTCCATCGGATATTGGGCGTAGACATTGGCCCGCTGATCGAAGCGGAGGACGTGCTTACGCCACCACTCATTGAGCAGCGGACCAGTTCCTACAGAGGCGCCTTATATGGAGCAGCCAGCAATAGCCAGTTTGCAGCCTTTCTCAGACATCCTAACTTTACGTCAAACATAAAAGGATTGCTGTTCTGCGGGGGCTCGGTGCACCCCGGAGGTGGCATCCCGCTTTGTTTGTTATCCGCTAAAATCACTGCTTCTCTTACTGTTCAGTCATGATCCATCCGGCACTCCAATTTCTGGCTGTCAACCCGAAAGTAAAAATCTCCATTTTCCTGATTTGGCTGGTCACTATCTCGGGAATGATCGGGATTTATCTGGGAAAAGGCGACTGGTTTTTACCTAAAACGCCCTTTAATCTGCTCATGGGGGCCTTGCTTTTGCTTTGGAACTTCCCGCCAAAAAATAGCTGGAAAAGTGTGGCGATCTGGTCGGCAGCTTTTTTGGCAGGCGTTAGTGCTGAAACCCTTGGGGTACAATTTGGCTGGTTTTTTGGCGATTACCATTATGGAGAGAATCTGGGTCCAAAATTCCTGGGGGTTCCGTTCATGATTGGTATCAATTGGGTGGTGCTTACCTTTTCAAGTGCATACCTGAGCAGAAGCGTTGTTTCCAACCGACATGCATCTGCCTTGTTGGGAGGTAGCATGATGGTTGCCCTGGATTATCTGATTGAGCCTTTGGCGCCAGTGTTTGATTTCTGGCATTGGGATATTGGCTACGCTCCATTGCAAAATTTTATATCCTGGTTTGTATTAGCCTGGCTACTTCAATATCTGGTACAGCAAGAAGTTCCTGAGGAAAGAAACAGCTTACCATTGCATCACTTTACATCACAAGCCATTTTCTTTGGCTTTTTCTTTTGTTTACAACATGTATGATTATGCCATCATTGGAGCGGGTGCTGCAGGGTTGCATTTGGCATTAGCCATGCAATCAGATCCCTTTTTTGCGAACAAAAGGATATTAATCCTGGATAAAGATCCCAAAGACCAAAATGACCGAACCTGGTGTTTTTGGGAGAAAGGAGATGGTCTTTGGGACTCCATCATTCTGACAAGTTGGTCGATGGGAAACTTTTATGGCGGTGGAGAAGACATCCCGCTTGATCTAAGCCCATATCGCTACAAAATACTGCGCGGACTGGATTTCTATAATCACGCCAAAAAGACCCTTAGCAAGCATCCAGGCATCACCTGGATTCAGGAAGAAGTACAGCAGGTAAGCAAGGGGGGGCCGCTGCAAATCACCACCACAAAGGGCCAATATGAGGCTGAGTATGTTTTTGACAGCAGGATTCCACCTGAATTTTTTTCCGGAGGTCAGGAACACACCCGTTTGCTTCAACACTTCAAAGGATGGTGGATCAAAACGCCGGAAGATTTTTTTGATCCGGGCCGTTTTACCATGATGGACTACCGGTTGCTTTATAAGAATAGTACCAGTTTTACCTATGTATTGCCCTTAAACCGTAGAGAGGCACTGGTAGAATTTACCCTTTTTACCAAGGACATCATTCAGGAAACCGACTATGATACCATGTTGCAGCGGTATATGGATGAGATTTTAGGTTTGAAGCAATTTGAGGTAACAGAAACAGAAAAAGGAATTATCCCCATGACAGATTTTCCTTTTGAGCAATATTCGGTTGGAAACCACCTTCGCATTGGCACAGGTGGAGGCTGGGTCAAACCTTCCAGCGGGTATTCCTTTAAAAACTGTGAGAAAAACGCCCAAAAAGTGGCTCAAAACCTCAAAAGAGGCAAGTCTCCCGGCAAAGGAATCATCTCGCCAAAGTTTCGTTTGTATGATGCGTTATTCCTGGATGTGCTGTACCGAAACAACCATGATGGACCTGCGCTATTTCATACCATGTACCAAAAGAACACTCCTCCAACAATATTAGCCTTTTTGGACGATGAAACCACTTTTGCAGAGGATTTCCACATTATCAATGGGTTCCCCAAACGTCCATTTCTTGGCGCGCTGATGCGCAGGCTTAGCCGTTAAGCCTTCCTTCCAATGGATTACGCCCACCCCAGGTCCCGGTGGAACGGTAAGGTTGAAAACGGGCAAACATCTCTTCTTTATACCATTGAAATTGCTTCGTTTTTTGAATAGCGCCGAGGTGTTCCTGACTTTTGTAGGCAAACGCATGAAGCGATGCTTCATTTTCCCACAAACTGAAGGTGGCCATATGAACCAGCGGCACTTCGCCTATCCCTTTGGTATATAACAAACCCGGGCTTTCGCTAATGGGACGTTCTGATACCGGCACATAGCGCCAAAACTTCAAAAGGTGTCGTTTTTTGATGGTTGCGCGAGTCACTACGGCTATGAGTGGGTTGGATGCATCCATGTGATCAGAGGGCTCAAAAGGGTTTCCGCCAGACCACAAACCTTTCGCTTTTATCGGGTGCATATAGAGTGTCCACTGCTCAGATGAATGAGCCCGATACCTTTGGAAAACAGGTGCTTTCGAAAAAAAATGGTCCGCAGCCGTTTCGTTTTCCCACACGGCCAGTAAGGTATAAACACCCCAGTCAGGGAAAGGATTGAATCCATGACCTTTCCCACTACCCATCAGTTTGTAGAATCGAAGGCCTGGTATTTTGCGTAAATGCGGGTGTGCAAACTGCATTTGCCCGAAGGCCCAGAGTTTGCTTTGAAGGGAAGAAAAGCGAAAAAAGGATATAGTAGTAATGGATTGAGGCATGTTATTGCATTCGTTTTCGATACACCCAGTGGGAAAGCCTGAAAGATAGGCAAAAGATTTTCCTCCAAACAACCAAATAATGCCCAACAGTTCGGGTAAATTTGCTCAACTTTCCAGCAATTTGGAAATAGTTTTACCTGAGGAAGCCTATGAAATACACCATTATTTTTTGTTTGATTGGTTGTGCGCTTTCGGGCCTTTCCGGCTTTTGCAATGACACACCGGAGGCGCCTGCTTCCCAGCCTTTGAGCCTGCAGGCTACCCAGTTTACGGCCTCCGCCATGCCACAGGATACCCTTCATTTTTTTATCTCTGAGGCTGGTGATGGCCCTTCCATACCGGATTCCGTGCTTAAAGCAAAGCTGGATAGCGTTCAATTCAAGCAACTGCATTACGACACAGGTACGGCACAATTCCGTCAATTAGGCAAATACCCTTTTGGTGATGACATGGAGGCTCTGCTGGTCGGCACGGAAGAGTTTTGGTTTGGCAAACAAACCCTGATTCTGACAAACAAAAAAACCGGCAAAGTGGTGAGTTTACTGGAGGTTTCTCATTTTTATGGGGGAGATGGAGGCCAAACGGCTGCCGAGAGTTGGTGGTTCAGGAATGTTATTCCACCCCAAATATACCTTAAAACTGCCCAACACGGCTACAGACCACAAAAAAATGGAGATCCCATAGAATACTATCTGGAAGAAGGACAACTATTGGAATGGCGATCCTCAGGCTTCAGCCCAGTTCCCCAGCCCGATAGCCTGGCCATGTTAAAAAGATACGCTATGTACCGGGTTTGGTGAACAATTAAGCATCTACTCCTGAAAAAATGGAAAGTATCCGGTCATTGAGTATAATTAACCAATCCCCCAGCCCCCCAAAAAATATCCCACACAAACCTTTTCCAACCATTTTGCGAATGATAACTTCGCCCCACATTCCTCACATTCCATGGAGTCAATTATCAACTACTTTACCCACATACCCTCTTCCCATCGTAGCGCCATTTTGTTAGGTGGATTAACTATATTTCTGTTATTGGAAAGTGGTCTGCCTTATTACCGAAAACCTTATAAAAAGGCGGCCCATTTAGGCATCAACCTCTTTTTTACCTTCACCACGGTTTTGGTGAATTTTCTCATGGCCTTTATGTTATTGAAAACGGCAGACTGGGTAGCGTCAGAAAGGATCGGCATATTACAATGGTTGCCAGAGATGCCTTTGTGGTTATTTTTTGTTTTAGGTTTGCTGTTGATGGATCTGGTGGGCGCTTATTTTATCCATTGGATGGAGCATAAAGTGCGCTGGATGTGGCGTTTTCATTTGGTACACCATACGGATCCCAACGTGGATACCACCACAGCCAACCGTCACCATCCGGGAGAAAGTGTGTTTCGGTTTGTATTCACTTTAATTGGTATTGTGGTATGCGGCGCCCCCATTTCCCTGATCATGATGTACCAATCGCTGTCCGTTGTATTTACCCAGTTCAACCACGCCAATATTCAATTCCCCAGGTGGCTGGACAATGCCCTGAGTTGGGTGCTGGTAACACCGGGTATGCACCGGGTGCATCACCATTACGTGCTGCCGTATACTGACACCAATTATGGCAATATTTTTTCCGTTTGGGACCGCCTCTTTGGCACTTTTGCCAAGGTAGATAATGACAAACTGGTATTTGGTATTGATACCCACCCGGATCCGAAGGAGCATTCCAATGTTTGGGAATTGCTTAAGATGCCTTTCCAGAAATACCGGCCGCCCGTGGGGGCAAAATTTGAGGAATAAGGCGCGAGGGGGGGGGCACGAAGGCGCAAAGACGCAAAGGCGCGAAGGCGCGAAGTTTTGAAGGGGCGGCCTGCGGCCGCTCCCTTAGAGCATGTTTGGGGTCTGTGAGCCATTGCAATTCATTCAAACCACCCGGATATGAAAACACGTATTTTTTTGCTTGCCATTCCAAATGTCATTTTCCTTTTTCTCCTAAGCCAGACGGCTTGCAGGAATAAGGATACAGTTGTACACGGCAGAGTAGTAGATAAAGTGACCGGAGTAGGGCTGGATTCGGTGGCGGTTTCGTGGTATGAAGTTGAACATCCTGATAAAATTACCGGGGAAAATGCTCTATACACAGATAAAAACGGAGAATTTCAAATATCCAGTGAAGAATATAATATTGATATTTTTTGGGTAAATGTTAAAAAAATAACAAAGTCAAAAGCATACATGTCAATTTTTTATGGCGCTGGCCTACCGGAAATTAAAAAAAACAAGTTTAACGAAGTAGAAATCGGGTTAATTCCCATGGAAGGGGTGCTAAAATTGACCATAAACAATACCTCTGTCAAAGATACTGTTTATGTTGCCGTTTTTGGTCCATCCATCGCTTCTCAAGTACCTGTTTCACATGGTTATTATCTAAACAGACCGGTTGAGGTGTTGAGCATGACCACTACTACTATAACACCTATCTACATGCCTTCCAAGGAGCCAGTCAACATTTATTGGAGTTTGACTCCCTGGGTTACAGCCTCATCAATATCGATGACTCCTAACAACGGCTATGTCGAAATCCTGCAAGGCGATACTACTTATTTCCAAATTGACCTTTGATTTACTCGTCTTGGCGCCTTCGTGCCCCCCTCGCGCCTTACCCCTCATATTTTTTCCACATTTCCCACATTATTCACATTAATCTCCTTACCTTTGCGCCCGCTTTGCAAAAAGCGAGGGGCAACGGCTTCGTCCCGAAGTGAAGCCGAACAAAAGGTTCACACCAAAAAAATCCCCCAAACTGCTATATAAGCGTTTGAAAACCAAACACTTGATATGATGCAAGAAGAAGAAAAAGATCCCATCCAGGATCAGCAAGAAGAAACTCCTGCGACTTCCGAGGAAACTGCTCCTGAAGTGGTTGCCGAAGCAGAAGCTGCAGTAGAAGAAGTAGTTGCCGAGGAAACTGCTCCTGAAGTGGTTGCCGAAGCAGCAGCTGTAGTAGAAGACGTTGTAGCCGAAGAAACCACTCCTGAAGTGGTTGCCGAAGCAGCAGCTGTAGTAGAAGACGTTGTAGCCGAAGAAACCACTCCTGAAGTGGTTGCCGAAGCTGCAGTAGAAGAAGTAGTTGCTGAAGCGCCTGCTGTTGAAGCGGT
>JBIKUE010000138.1:0-11504 GCA_044347755.1 Saprospiraceae bacterium | reverse complement strand
CACCATAATCCTGCCGGACTCTTCCAGCGGTGATGGGAGCGTAAGCATAAATTGGGCTCCGGAAGCTACCGGATTTGGATATACCTTAAACGGAAGCGGACTATTCGCCGAAACCAGGCTGGAAAGATTTTTAATCATCAGAGTAGCCCAATTGGTAATCACCGGTTCATTGAAGTCGAAGTAAATACCTGCT
This sequence comes from Saprospiraceae bacterium, assembly GCA_044347755.1. GTDB lineage: Bacteria > Bacteroidota > Bacteroidia > Chitinophagales > Saprospiraceae > M3007. The sequence continues at coordinate 11,311 of JBIKUE010000138.1, read as the reverse complement.
CTGTTGTGCACTTTATCGCCGATAGCCAGCCCTTTTTCAGGATAGATGGCAAAAGCGGCAAAGCCATGACTTTCCGGTTCATTGCTGGTACTGTCGGGCAGGTTGATGTTATCGAACCGGAATTCCAGGATTCGATTGCCGTATATGCGCCAGGAATAGGAATGACTTGCTCCCATTATTTGCAGCGTAGAAAGGTCCAGGTCAGCAGAGAGGGTATCTCGAAGTATGACAAAAGTTGCCGGAAAATTGCCTGTGTTTTGAAAACGAATGAGATAGGTCAGCGCTGTGGTATCAGCCGCCTCGGGGGTGAGCTGATTTGGAAGCACTTGTTTGTCATTCGGATCGTAGGAGGCAAAAATTATGTTGGTGAAGCGGCTTACGTTGTTAGCCGGACTCAAATCGGTATCCAGTTGTGCCAGCCCGGAAAAAGTGAAATCCGAACCTATCTGTGCCAATATGGACGTTTTGAACCGCAACCTGTAGGTGATGGTTTGCTCCACCTGTAGCGTATCAATGAGCCAGTTAAACATAGTACTTGTATGGCTATCCGGCGGGATATTGGCATTCAGGTAGGTGAACGTACCTCCGGCAGGCTGTTCCACCAAGATTAGTTCAACCGGCAAGTTATACACAGGCTCCGTACCGATATTTGACACCTGCACCTGGAACCAGGTGTCAAATCCGGGCGAAAAAGGCCGCTCTTCTGTGATAAATATGCACACATCAGGGCCCTCAGGAATAACCACACCGGTGATATGTCCTGATTGGGTAGTGTCCATCGGAAGCAGACCGGGATTCAATTGCCAGTAGGGCTTTTTAGGCAAAATGCGAAGCACATCACCATCCAAATTATAGTATAAGTGATATTCCCCTGCGTCGTCGGTGGAGGCATAAACTTTTCTGTTCACTGCTTCCACCAGAACACCAGACAACCCTGGCTCGCCGGCATCTCGCTGGCCGTTTTCATTCATATCATGATATACGGTGCCGGAATAATCCCAGGGTTGCAGCATTTTCAGGGCAAAGCCATCAAAGCCATTAGCAAGGACTGACACCGTATCAATTCCGGGATCAAAGTCAACGGTTAGGCTGAAGGTGCCAACCGCAATAACAGATTCTTCCTGATCCAAAGCAATGGCATTACCATCTTCAAAATGGGTCCCGCCTATTCTTGCTACATTAGCAAAGTTGCCGTTTTTATCCAGCTTTAATACAAAGGCATCTGAAAACCCGTTACTAGCGATATTTCGAACCATTTGACCCGGATCGAAGTCAACCGTGTTGTTAAATTTACCTATCGCATACATGTTCCCGGATCGATCGGTAGTTAAACCCCATGCCTGGTCATTACTGCCGGCGCCTATTTTTTTACCAAAAACAAAATTGCCGGAAGCATCCAGCTTTTGGAAAAAAGCATCATGATAGCCTTGATTACCTGCACTATTGTAAATGGCCGTACCAGCTCCGGGATCCAGATCAATAGAAGAGCTGAAATATCCGCAGGAAAAAACGTTATCCATGTCATCGACCGAGAGGCCCAAAACCCGCCCTGTACCACTCCCTTCCAGTTGCTTTACCCAAACCAGATCGCCCTGCAGGGTAAGTTTTTGTACGAACCCATCGTCAGACTGAGCAGTGAACTGCACGATGGCCGGTCCGGGGTTGAAGTCCACCTTCCCTGAGAAATACCCACCAGCGTACAAATGGTTGTTTTTTACCACCAACACCCTTCCGATGCTGCTTCCGGGCTCTGTGCCGGTTTTCATGTGTTTTACCCACCCGAATTGTCCATTAGCGTTCAGCTTTAAGAGAAACATGTCATTCTGGTCAGACTTGGTGGCGAGTTCAAATACCCCTGCGCCAGGGTTGAAATCCACGGTATCGCTAAAAAGGCCGGACAGGTATACATTCCCGTCATCGTCAGTAGCCAGGGAGTGCCCTTCATCCTTGTAGGGTCCACCTAAAGCATGAGCCCATAGTGCCTGGCCCTCCGGATTGAGTTTGATCAAAAAGATATCAGCACTGGAAGAAGTTGCGTTAAGGGTATAGACGCCCTCAATGCGAATCGTATCGTTGAAGTAACCCGTCAGATATATATTTCCCAAAGGGTCAGCGGCTATGTTTATCAGATCCTCATAACCATTGCCTCCAAACTGACGGGCCCAGAGCAACTGTCCGCCGGGATTCAATTTTTCTACAAAAATATCCCAGTCACCGTACCCGTTAAGGATCTGCGGATCGCCTTGGTTGCCGAACGTAGCACTATCATAGAAGGTGCCAGCCACCAGAACATTGTTCGAGGGATCAACCGCTAAAGCTTGACCATTCTGGCCTTTCTGGCCTCCAATTTGGTTAACCCACGAATAGGTCAACTGCGCTTTTGCGGTGAATGCTTGCAATACAAGCACACACCATAAGATTCGGGTCATAAGTAAGTAGTTTGTTGTGTTTAAGATAAGTCTTTCAGACGATATCATACTCTCCTCACTGCTTCATCCCTTCTCCATCCATACCCATCAAGCCCATCATCCAGGCATATTCCAGGGCGCGTTCTTCCAGGCTTTTAAAGCGTCCTGAAGCGCCGCCATGGGAGCCGCTCATATTGGTTTTGAGGAGCAATACGTTTTTGTCGGTTTTCAGATCCCGTAAGCGCGCCACGTATTTGGCTGGTTCGAAATACTGAACCTGTGAATCAGCGAAGGAGGTGAGCACCAGGATATTGGGATAATCCTTCTTCACCAGGTTGTCGTACGGTGAATATTGTTTCATGTACTCGTATTCCTCGCGGTTGGCAGGGTTCCCCCATTCGGTGTATTCGCCGGTAGTGAGCGGAATGGTGGGGTCGCTCATAGTGGTTACCACATCTACAAAGGGCACTCCGGTAATGATGCCTTTGTACAATTCCGGGCGCATATTGGTTACAGCGCCCATCAGCAAGCCGCCGGCACTGCGGCCTTCGGCAAAGAGGCGGTCCGAAGAAGTGTATTGGGCATTCACCAGGTAATCAGAACAATCAATGAAATCAGTGAACGTATTTAGCTTCTTGAGCATTTTGCCGTTTTCGTACCATTGGTAGCCTAGTTCCATGCCTCCACGTATGTGTGCGATGGCTACTACAAAACCGCGGTCCAGCAGACTTACCTGATCGCGATTGAAGTATGGATCAGCACTGCTGCCATAAGAACCATAGCCGGTGATATGACAAGGGGCCGTTCCGTTTTTGACGAATCCCTTTTTGTACACCAGCGACATGGGCACTTTCACCCCGTCGCGGGCATTAACCCAGATATATTCCGTTTCGTAATTGGCAGGATCGTACCCACCGAGCACCGGGGCCACCTTCTTCACTTCCTTTGCCTTGGATTCCATGTTGTAGTCCACAATCGTAGCGGGCGTTTTCATGGAAGTAAATCCATAGCGCAGGGTTTGGGTATTGAATTCCGGGTTGTTATCAATGAAACAAGCGTAGGTAGGTTCGCCCACTTCAATGTAGTGATCGGCTTTGTCGGCCCAGCGAATCACGTGTACCTGACTGAGACCGCCTTTGTGTTCAGCGGTAACTAGGTGGTCTTTGAACACCGTAAAGCCGTCGAGCAGCACATCTTCCCGGTGTGGGAGCACGTCTTTCCAGTTTTCCTTTGCCGGATTGGATACCGGAGCTTCCATGAGGCGGAAGTTTTTGGCCTGCCAGTTGGTACGGATCAGGAACTTATCGTTCCAGTGCTCCATATCATAGAAAAAGTCTTTTTCGCGGGGTTTTACGAGCTTAAAGTCGCCTGTTGGGTTGTTGGCGTCGAGGTAATGCACCTCCACGGTTAGGGTATAAGCGGAGTTGATGAAAAAGTACTGATCGCTTTTGGACTTGCCCAGGTAGGCGTATTGCGTTTCGTCTTTTTCATGATACATCAGTACGTCCTGGCTTTTCGGTGTGCCGATCTGGTGTCGCCAGATTTTGTCGTTGCGCAGGGTGGTTTTGTCTTTGGTGTCGAAGAGCAGCGTTTTGTTGTCGTTGGCCCAGAAAAAGGCGCCGCCGATATCGAAGGCATCTTCGAGGTCTTTGCCGGTGCTCAGGTCTTTGAGGTACACTTTAAACAGGTTTCTGCCGGTGAAATCGGCGGAATAGGCCAGCAGGCGATTATCCGGACTCACCTGGAATCCGCCGAACTGGCAGTATTCCTTGCCGGCAGCCAGGGCATTGATGTCCACCAGGATTTCTTCCGGGGCGTTCATATCGCCTTTGCGGCGGGTGGCAATGCCGTATTCCTTGCCTTTTTCGAAGCGGAAGATGTACCAGTAGCCGTTTTTAAAATAAGGTACGGATTGGTCGTCTTCCTTAATACGGGATTTGAGTTCTTCGAAAAGTTTTTCACGCAGGCCTTTAACGGGCGCAAGCACGGCATCAGCGTAGCTGTTTTCGGCTTCGAGGTAGGCTTTTACGGCCGGGTTTTCGCGTTCGTTTAGCCAGTAATATTCGTCGGTGCGTTTATCGCCCCAGGCGGTTGTGAGTTCTTTGGGTTTCTTTTCCGGGTGTGGTGCCGTGGCAGCGTCAGGTTTGAACACAGATGGTTTCACGTTGATGGTTGGCCCGGCATTTGAGCTGGGCGGGGTGTTTTGGCAAGCGGAGAGGAGGAGGAGGAGGATGGGTAAAATGTATTTCATGGGAAAAGGTTTAGAAGTCTTCACGAATTTGTTTGGTTGTGATAATTGAGGCCATTAGTTTTTTTAGAGAGGTTTCATTGTAATTTTGGCTTTTAAATTTTGATTCAAGTTTAGTCATAATTGGCAGAATATCATCTTCGTTTTCAACGATAATATATTTAATGTTTATAGGGGTGATTGGAATACATAAATTCTTGTGTTGCGTAATTTTGAAGTTAGATTCATTTTTAAGGTTTTCAAAATTTGGTTCACCTTCAATCAAGATATTTCTCAATTGAATTTGATGCAATTCTGGAACAAATCTCCATTCTCTCTCATCATAAAAAATTTTAGCTTCGTCATTTCTGCCATTATGAGAAAATGGGCCAATGTAGGGCTTAGTAAAGTTCATAAATCGCTCTATAGAATTTATGATTCCAGAATCGATGACTTTCATTAATTCTGGATATTCTTTTTCGGCTTTTAATCCTTCGAGCCAAATTTTGGTGTACCCATTTAAGGCGTTAATAATAGCCTCTGTAGTTGCAGACAATGGATCCACATATAATATCGGACATATACCCTGATCAATCCCCCATTTTTTATCAATTCCGATTCCATAGTTTCCATACCAGGATAAATGATCCTTAACCTTTGAAAGTGGAATGTCGCAAAAGCATACCATCGGTATCGCAACTTTTGGATTGCTATTAGTTTCCATACGATGCCACTTAAACATGGATAAATCTTCAAGTGAATATCTCGGCGCAAGTCCAACATCCAGAATGTTTTCTAAGTATTCAATTTTACCAGTAAAGTGGAAAAGCGTGTTAGAGCTTAAGGTCTCAATAGATCGGCTGTGATGATGATCAGTAGATATAGGGATGCGATCTTCCATTTTAGATCAAATATTATCTGTTATGAGATTCAATAGCTCTAAGAACTCTTCCCATTCCTAATTCAAACATATTTCCACTTATATCTGCTACAGAAACGGTCTGTAATAATTCCATAGTTGAAGCAAATTCTACCTTTAGAGCATTCAAACGATTTAGTTCAGAGGTTAATGACCTGACGTCACGATCTCTTTCTAGTGCAATTTTAATATTTTCTTTGTATTTTTTTATTCTCTCATCAAAGGAGTCAAGGACTTGGTTATAAAAATCAGGGTCTTCATATTTTTTATCCAGCGCAATTGGAATCCATTTGCTTTTACCAAACCTCTGTAATATAGTAGTCATTTTGAGGCCTTCATTGACCCAGCCATCTTTGAGGCTGTGTTCTGAAATCAAAGAAATAATAAATTGATTTTCTTGGAGTGCCCGCTGGATAAAATCCTCTAAATTATCTCCAACTTCCAGTTCATGAACATCAACAAAAACACGTATTCCTTTTTCCTTAAGGTAAGCATTTACAGAACGCATTGCTAGTGCGTCCAGCTCATTGTATGAAATGAACGCCTTTAGCTGCGCACCGCTCCTATTATTGGTATTAACCTGTATTTGTCCACTTAACTGTTGCGAGTTTTTAACTGCATTCAACATCTCCAGCGCCGAATAATTAATCTGCGCCTGTGTGCGCGACCACTCGCTGAACTCGATCAGGCCCATGTTGTATTGCTTTTTGGCGCCGTTGAAACGGGCTTGCAGGAGGATGGCATCGGAGGTAAGTTGCTCGAGTTGTTCGAGGGCTTCTTCTGTTTTTCCCAGGGAGATGAGATCTTGGATAAGTTCTTTTTGGTCAGGCATAAGTTGAAATTGGGCGGGAATAAAGCTTGTTAGGCACCAAAGGTATGGTAAAGGCGGATTTTTTACAAAAAAGCGGGTGGTTCGGGAATTTTTTTGCCTTGTTTGGAATTTTGGGGATGTGGGCCATACCTTTGCGGGCCTTAAAGCGCCTCACAAGGGTTGCGGCAGGTGAACGGGTCATAGCTCAGTTGGTTAGAGCGCCACGTTGACATCGTGGAGGTCACAGGTTCGAATCCCGTTGGTCCGACACGGAAGTAAATTTTTCGGGATGTAGCTCAGCCCGGTAGAGTATCCTGACGCTGCGGTCAGGATGGTCGCATGTTCGAGTCAAAGGATTGGGGAAACGCAGAAAAAAATTAATGCTACGGGATGTAGCTCAGCCCGGTAGAGTACACGTCTGGGGGGCGTGTGGTCGCAGGTTCGAATCCTGTCATCCCGACAATTCATTAGCGCAATTATCTGATTTTCAGATAATTGCGTTTTTTTTATTTCCCCGCCACCGTTTTTCCCACACTCAGCAGTCGGGAAGCGGTGGTTATCCCCACCAGTCTTTTCTGTTCCTGACCGGAACCGTCCAGGAATAACAAGGTTGGATAGGCCTTAATGCCGAACTTTTGGGCCAATACTATGCCTTCACCAAGCTCGGCATTGACTTTCAGGTTTTGGTAATGCTGGGTAAAATACCGGATCAATGAGGGGTCGGTAAACACATCGCGATCCATCACCTTACATGGGCCGCACCAGCTGGTGTAGAAATCTATAAAAACGGGTTTGCCCTGCAAAAGGGCGCTGTCCAGCTGTGAGATGTATCCTTCCTGTTGAAAAGGAAATGGTTTAACGGAGGATGATTTGTCCTTCCAGGGTGCAGAAACGGCGACGCGGTAACCGCAGGCATTCAACAACAAAAAGAGCAGGAACAGGATGGCATTTTTAGCGTACATAAAGCGGATGTTTCCCCGCTTGACGCTTGGTGGCAGAAAGTCGTTGCTTTCAACCCAACAACCCCTCATAATCCTCCCTGGTATCAATATCAATATGTCCCAGTGGAAAGTCAACCGCCGCTACATCGTCTTGGTATGCCTGGATGATCTGCTTGGCGCCAGCGTCTTTTTCCAAATGGAGCAGTGGACCCACATATTTCCGGGTCAGCAATACCGGGGTTCCCAGCGTGCCCGCATACGCTGAAGCCACAATGCCCTTGCCGCTTTCTTGTTGTTCCTGGTGTAGTTGCCGGAACAAAGAGGCGCTGATAAACGGCTGATCGCAAACAGCCAAAATGAATTGGGCAATATCCGGATGCTTATCAAGCACATGCCGAACGCCAGTGGCAATACCGGTGCCTTTCCCTTGTTCCCAATGCATATTCGTGATGATCTCAACTTTTGGAGTATTCAAGGCATCAGACACCTCGGTGGCAAAAGCACCGATCACTACGCCTACCACCGCAGCGCCCGAGTCAAGGGCTTCCTCCACGGTATGCTGTAAAAGGGTTTTACCCCTGTAACGAAGCAATTGTTTCGGGCTGCCAAGTCGCGCTGACTGGCCTGCAGCGAGAATGATGATAGCGGTATTGGTCATGTTATATTTTCTATCCGCACCCTAAAGGTTTCGGCGGTTGGGTTTACTGACGGGGTGACTGGCAGTCACCCCGTCAGTAAACCCAACCGCCGAAACCGCTCACCCGCGCGCATGGATCTCCAACGCCCTTTCCCGCAACGACAAACCCGCCCTGTTGGCAAACACAGCTTTTATCTCCGCCATGATGGATAACGCGATTTCTTCGGCGGTTTCGGCGCCTATATCGAGGCCAACGGGGCCGTAGAGCTGCGTTTTTTCGGAAGTGTCCATGCCACGCTCCTGCAGTTCTTCCAGCATTTTGACCAGTTTTTTCCTTGGCCCAAGCACTCCGATGTATGGACAATCGGTTTGTATCCATTGTTCCAGGGCTGCGAGGTCATGCGGGTAATTGTGGGTCATCAAGACTACGGCTGTGCGTTCATCTACCGTTATACCCGGAAGCCTTTCCGCGGGTTTGGCTACCAATACCTGATGCGCCTTAGGGAACCGCGCCTGGGTGGCATAACCGGGCCGGCCATCAGCTACAATGATCTGCCAGCCCAGCATGGCGGCCATCTCCGTCAAAGGCTGGACATCATTACCCCCGCCAATGATGATCAGTTGGAGCGCAGGTGGAATGAACTGATAAGAAATGGCGTAATCCGCATAGGATTTGACCATGGAGGCTTTGTCCATGAAAATGCTTTTTATATCAGATATCAGGTGAGCATCCGGAAAATCCTCTGAAGTATGAATCAAATGGAGCGTGCCGGGCTGCAAGGCTTTCTTATCCGGATGAAAAACCGTAGCCAATATGGCATTTTTGCGCTCCTGAACCACTTTTTTGAGCAGCCATATGGGATTTTCGGGGGCCTCCGGGCGTATAGGTTCGAACAGGATATACACCATCCCGTTGCAGCCCAACTGAATGCCGAGGTGGTGATCTTCCTCTGTGGTGGTGTCGTAGATTTCCAGCCTGTTTTGTTGCTGATAGATGGCCATCTGCGCCTTGCGCAGGGCATCGCCTTCCAGGCAACCGCCGCTGATGGCGCCCGTGATGGCACCGTCTTCCGTAACCAACATTCTGGCGCCAGGCCTGCGGTAAGAGGAACCTACCACCTGGACTACCGTTACCAGCGCTGTTTTTTTATCTTGCAACACAGCTCTATCGTATGCCTGCACGATATCTTTGAGTTCTTTCATGGCCGGACTGTGATTCGCGTGATTTTGATGATTTGAGTGATCCGACATCTTCGCTCAAAATCACTATAAGTTGGCCATATCAAACGGTAATTTCCGGATTCTTTTCCCCGTCAGGTCAAAAATGGCATTGGTAAGCGCAGGCGCAAATGGCGGCAGCCCAGGCTCCCCTACTCCACCCGCTTTTTCATCGTTTTCCATGATGTGCACCTCTACCTCCGGCATGTCGGAGATCAGGGGCATGGGGTAATTATAGAAGTTCTTCTGCACTGCTTTTCCGTCTTCAAAAAGAATCTCGTGCTTGGTAGCAGCTCCCAGTGCCATGGCCACAGAGCCTTCAATTTGAGCGCCTATGGTGTCAGGATTCACGTACCAACCACAATCCATAACCGACCATACTTTATCAATCTTTATTCCGCCATCTTTATTCCTGGAAACCTTTACTACATGTCCGGCAGTGCTGGCAAAGCACTCTGTAATAGCAACGCCGTAACCTTTTCCTCGGTTTTTCCAGCCGGATACTTCTTCCAGCTTGTCAATGAGGCGCTGCGTGCGATCATCCTTGAGGTGTTGTCTTCTGAATGCAAGCGGGTCTTTCCCTGCCTTTGCTGCCAGTTCATCCAGAAAACTCTCAAAAGCAAAACCGTTGGTGGAGGCATACACGGAACGCCACCACATGATGGGTATCGGGGTTTCGAAAGGTATATCCGAGAAGTTCAGGTTTTTGATACTGTCGAAATAAGGTGGCAGAAATCCTTCTGTGATGCTGTCATTTGGCACTTCCTTGCCACCACCATCCCAGTGACTAATGTTTTGGCCGGTCATTCTTACCTTGAACGCGCTGATCTCCCCATTGGTGAGGGCGCCTTCACAACGGTATGACATACCGGGTCGGAATGGGCCTTGCGTGGCATCATCTTCGCGGGTCCAAACCACCTGCACCGGAGCGCCGATTTCTTTAGATATCACCACAGCTTCATGGGTATAATCTGTAAACGCTTTTCGCCCGAATCCACCACCCAGAAAGGTCATGTTGACGTGGACATTTTCCTTGGCCATGCCCATTTCTTCACTTATGTGACTTTGTATCCAGTCAGGCCCTTGAATTGGGCCCCAAATATCGATTCTGTCGGCCTGATAATGTGCCACGCAGTTTAGCGGCTCCAAACAAAAGTGTGCCTGATATGGGGTTTCATATACCACATCCAGTTTTTGGGAGGCTTGCTTCAACACGGTTTCGGCATCGCCCTCTTTGCGGTAAGATAGTCCCTCGCTACTGGCCAAAGCGGCCCGTTGGCGCTTGTAGATTTCTTCTGAATGGATATGTTCAAACCCGGAGTCATCCCATTCAATTTTCAGTGCCCTGCGACCTTGCATGGCCGCCCAGGTGGAGGTAGCTACCACCGCAATGCCTTCGCGGAGGGTGTTAAACACCTTCATTTGTACTTTGAACACGTTTTTGACGCCTGGCACCTTCCGTGCGGCCGTGTCGTCGAAACTTTTGATTACACCACGCAGGCGAGGACAACGCTCTACGGAGGCATACAGCATGCCGGGCAGTTTTTTATCTATCCCGAATACTGCAGCGCCGTTGGTTTTCATCGGCGTATCCAGGCGCCTGAGCGGCTTTCCAATGAGCTTATATTCCGAGCGGGCTTTGAGTTTGACTTCTTTGGGCGCTTCCCGTTTGGAGGCTTCCGTTACCAGTTCTCCATAATGGAATTTTCTGCCGGTGGGTCGGTGAAATACATGACCACCTTCGGCATAACATTCTGACACCTGCACACCCCATTTTTGCGCAGCAACTTCTATCAGCATTTCCCGGGCGGATGCGCCTAGTTTCAACAAGTCCTTATACTTGGTGCGCACGGTGGAGCTGCCGCCAGTTACCTGACTGCCGTATTTTTTGGGATGGCCCTTGGCAAACAGTACCTCTACTTCATGCAGGTTCACTTCCAGTTCTTCGGCAATGATCTGCGGAACCGCCTGGAAAGCGCCTTGCCCCATTTCAGCGCGGTGGCAGAACAAGGTAACCTTGCCTGAAGTATCGATACGCACCCAGGCATTGAGATCTTTCGCGGTGTTTTCTTCCACCGTGTCCATAACCTTCACGATCCCGGCGCCTGCAGGGAAATAATAGCCCAAACAAAGGGCCGTTCCGGTCAGGC
>JBIKUE010000224.1:0-4056 GCA_044347755.1 Saprospiraceae bacterium | reverse complement strand
AGTCATTTAGGTCATTTGTTTAACGTGGGTTGTCATCCTGAGCGTAGCGAAGGATCTGAGACTTATCTTCTGGAAGGCTGGTTTCGCACAGATTTTACACAGATTTGTTTCACAGATTCAACACAGATTTGAAGGGCATGCTTTTGATGTTTGGTTGGTAGCTTGGCCAGATCTTTCGCTACACTCAAGATGACAAGACATGTTGAACTTAGCAAGCAAATGACCTCCAAAATAACCCCATTTTATTCTGCCGGTGGCGCGTAGGCCCCGTATTTAATCCAGGTGGTCCAGGCTTTGGCAAATGCTTCGTGGCTCATGGGTGGCAATGCGCGGCCTTCGCCCGGGTTCCAGGCGGCCAGCACGAGTGCGTCTGTGGCATGGGCCATCAGCTGTTCCTTGGATTTATTCCCGTTTTGTTTGGGATCCATTAGTTGTTTGGCCAGTTCATGGGCTGATTTACCCTGAAAGACCATTTTATTATCTGCCGGAGGTAAATGCCAGTTGGGGGCGCCAGGGGGCGTATTTACACCAGGTGTATTGGTTTCCAAATGGCAATTAGCGCATTTCATGGCATTCAGGCCTTTACCATCTTTGCCCCTTTGCGGTTTCATAGCATGCAGATGACTGTCTTCTCCCTGCAACGGTACATCGCCGGCGGGGTGACAGTTCATACACCTGGGACTCATCAGTACCGTATAGGCCTGCAGAAAGGCTCTCACGGATTTGACGCTATCCCGTTTCATGACTTCCTCCACCTCACATTCCGAAGTGACACTCGGGTCCATGGAGGAAGATGCGAGTCCGGTAATACCAGACAGGATGATGACCCATACTGCTGTCAGGTTTAGGGGAAAAGATTTTGCTATGGTCATAAATAAGATAAGTTGAGATGAAAACACCCAAACACTAAAACACTAAACCACTACCCTTTTCTTTGAATTTCCGCAGCCAGGTGAATGCCTTTTCGGATGCGGAGGTAGGCGCCGCAGCGACAAATGTTTCCGGCCATGGCATCGTCTATGTCCTGATCGGTTGGGTTGGGGTTGTCGCGCAGCAACACAGCTGCCGACATGATCTGGCCTGAGTGGCAGTAGCCGCATTGGGGTACGTCTATTTCCTGCCAGGCCTGTTGGAGCGGGTGATCATTTTTTTCCGAAAGGCCTTCAATAGTCACTATCTGTTTGCCTTCTGCGCTGCGCAAGGGGGTAATGCAGGAGCGTACAGCCTCGCCGTTGAGGTGTACTACACAGGCGCCGCATTGGGCTACACCGCAGCCGTATTTGGTGCCGGTTAGGCCTACGAGGTCCCGGATGGCCCACAGCAGGGGCATATTGGGATCGGCATCCAGTTGGTAAACCTTTTGATTGATGGTAACGGAAATCATGGGCAAAGGATTGAAGGTATCGGGGATACAAAAGTAATTTATTCAAGTGGATAGCAAAGGCTTATTGTGCTTTTTGCAAATTAGAAGTTGAACTTCTAATTTGCAAAAACAGGTGCTTTTGGAAGAGCAACTACATACACACATCCCAAAAGGCAGGATAAGATATCAGAACGGCGTAGCCGTGACATTTTTGTCACACCCAATACCCCTCCCGGTCATCGGCAAAAACATCCGAAAAAATGGTTCCCTGCGGCAGGTCCAGATATGGATAGGTCACTTTCGACAGATAAAGCCCCTGCGGATGCGCGCCTGTGATGATGCGCGGAGTTTGTTTGTTGCGCAAATGGGACTCAAAATCCTGCACGCTCATACGGCCCACGCCAATTTCAAGCAGGCGCCCCACGATAATCCGGATCATGCCGGACAAAAAACGGTTGGCGTTGATTTGAAACCGGAGCCTTTCCCCACTTTGATCCCTCCAAAGATGAGCCTCACTCACCCGGCAAATAGTATGTTCATACTTGGCGGGCGATTTACACAGGGCATAATAATCATCGTAACCGGGCAACAAAGCCACCGCAGACCGCATAGCTGCTATGTCCAGGTTCATGCCGGCATACATGGCGCTGCTGTTTTGTAGAAACGGATCCTTGCGCAAATGAATGAAATAATCATACCGCCGCTGCACGGCGTCATACCGGGCGCTTGCCCGATCATGCACCGGAATGATGGCAAAAACAACGATATCCGGCGGTAAAGCGAAGTTGAGTTTATATTGTAATTCTTCCAGATCAGTCTCTGTCATATCAGCCTGAAAAAAGTACTGACTGGCATGTACGCCGGTATCGGTACGTCCACACCCAAGGATGGTGGTGGGTGTTTTCAGCACTTTCAACAAAGCGGCCTCTATGACCTCCTGAATGGTGATCAGGTTGGCTTGCCGCTGCCAGCCATGATAGTTTTGCCCGTTATAGGCGATATGGAAAAAGTAACGTTTGATGATGGAATGGGTTGGAGCGCCCGGTAAAGATAGCGCTGAAGTGTCTCAGCACACTAGTGGTGAACCAAAATCTGAGTAGTCTTTTGATGAGTATCATTAGATAATTCCAGAAAATACAATCCTTTTTGCAAGTGACTGACATCTACCTCCAGGGTGTTTGCGGTAACATTCCTTACCGTCACAGGCAAGGGCTGCCCAAGGATATTGTAGACCTGACATGCATATGTGTCCCCGTCATCCTGCCGAATCAGGACATGCACTGCCCCAGAGGTCGGGTTTGGATAAAGGGAAAAAGTAATATCTCGCCCGGGTGCATGATCCGTATTGGAAATACAGTTCGGAGCAACGCTATTCTGTTGCAAAAAATTACCATTTTTTACGTTCCAGCGCATCCAATTTCCTCCTGATCCGGTTTTCCAATCGTTCAGGTTGAAGGTATTGGCGCCTGTATTCGTTCCTTTAACCCTGTAAACGCGCAAGGCTTGTCCCCCCAAATCCCAGGTTAAGGGTATACCGGGACTGCAACTTTCAGGCGCCGGATTGGAGAGCTCACAGTTTGTTTGGATAAAATAGGCGTTATCATCATTGCCGGGATAATCGCCAAATATCCTGGCGATACCATCTGGCGGGATACAAACTGCCGTGTATTCATCACAGGCAATTCCTTTTCCCTGAGCGCCATAATCCGAATAGATTCGGGATAGAAAAACGGCCATTCTGCCCCTTCGGTCAGGGCTGTCGAAATGGGTATCTGTTATCACATCGGTTAACTGATCATGCCTGATAAAAGCACCTGAATCAACGGTTACTTCGAGCGTGTAGGGATTCGCCAGGGCATTCTCAGAGGTAACCGTACCGTTTTGAGCAGAAAAATAATATTTACCCTGAATGGCCATCCCTGCGCTGGTACCACCTACCACAATGTTTCGATCCCGGATTGCCTGATTCACCAAACTGTCAACCGGGGTATTTCTCCAATAAGACACATATTTCCACTGGTCGCCGCCGGCAAACCAGATGGCTTCCGCCTGACTGATCTTTTGATGAATATAAGGTTCATTGCTTGCAGCAGCATTTTTGCAGACGATTGTTTCTACAGAATTAACCGTTACGCCCAAGTCAGCGTAGAGATAATCATTATACCCGTCAGCGCCACTTGCGCGCAATACGAGCACATCCCCACCAGCTGCCTGCTGTAGGAACCATTTCATCGCCTGGTTATTTTCGGTAGCGCCGCCCATCAAACAAATCCCCCCAAGGGCATTGGCGATTTTATCAACAGCGTTGCCGGTGAAATAGGCCGTGTAATTCTGGCCTGTTGCACTAAAAGGAGTTATAATCTTCAGAACAATCAGGGCATTGATTATGGACTTCATAGTAACTTACAAGGCTCCGGTTAGAAAAGATTCATGAAACGAATTCAATCGCGTTTTGGAATAGACTTCCTGCGAAAGTCTAATATTGCAATGGTATAGCCAACGCAGAGTGGTTTTGAACGAAGTTGATTTTCAATCATGTTGAAATCAAGAATTTACATCACTCAAAGGCTTTGTTGCATGAATCCCCGAGGATAGGGTAATTTTTAGGAAGAAAAGTGAGCCAGCAAGCGTATTTTTGAGTTACGAAGCTTAAAAAACGACTTCCTGGCCCATGACAAAGATAGATTCAATCA
>JBIKUE010000218.1:0-4643 GCA_044347755.1 Saprospiraceae bacterium | reverse complement strand
TCACGCGTCCGGGCTCAGTACGTCAGATCAACAGCCTCCAGATCTACGATCGTTGGGGGACGCAGTTGTGGGTAAACCGCAACTTCCTGCCAGACGATCCGAGCATTGGTTGGGGTGGCGACTACAAGGGCGAGCCGATGAACCCGGGCGTATTCGCCTGGTGGGCAGAGGTGGAGTTGATAGACGGAGTAGTCATCCTGATGAAAGGCGATGTGACGGTGGTGAGGTAGCGTGTTTGAGTGTTTGAGTGTTGAAGTTGGCGTTCGGCCGGGGGACTCGGGTCCTCTGGCCGAACGCTTTTTTTGTGTTCCGGGATACATAAACCCCATAAACCTTATAAACCCCATACATTACCTTTGCAGCTCATTCACTTAAACCTGCGTTTTATGCATTTTCGCCAGTTTTGCTTTTTATTGTTAGCCTTGTTAACCGGTAATTGTCAAAATGATCAGTCTGTTCCTAAGGCTTCCACTCCGGTAACATCACCTTCTGCGGCGATTTCAAACCCTCTTCCGATAGGAATAGAGTTAATTCCCAAAGAGGCAAAGGAAACTGTCGCAAACGTAAATTCTGTTCATGTTTGGGTAGATAAGGGCAATTTGTGTTTGGCAGGTATTATTTCCAATATGTCGCCGAAATGGTCCCGGTTTTGGCTGGAGGCAAAGCCGGTGGATCAAAAGGGGAGTTCACTGGCTTTATCAGGGCATGCTGGTGTAGTGTTAACCCCTTATTCAAAGGCCGTGCCACCATCTGGGAGGACATCCTTTTTTGCATCATGGCCGGTTAGTAGTTTTTCCGGATTGCCCCAAAATTTTACATTTACAACCTGGTCTGTTGAGGAAAAGCCGGGTCCTATACTGGCTATTCCAGAGACGAGTTCCATCCAGATGTCGGTGCCACAACAATCTGGTCAAAACTTGAAGCCGGAGGTGGCCTGGCAAATGACTGGTCCCCTGGTTAATCCATTGAATATGGTAGCTGACCATCCATGCATTGAAGTGCTGGTGTATGGGAAAGATGATAAACTCTGGTTTGCTACAGTTCTGGACACTAAGGATCAGAATATGCGGCAAATATTTCAGTGGGATAAGGAAGGTCCAATGAAGCCTAAGGAAACGCGCCAGATTAATTTACAGGTATATTCCATTGGTATGGCAGACGCACTGAAAGATATGGGCATCAAAAAAATTGACCTGCTGCCGTTTAACGCCCGGAATTAGGTTAATTGTTCGCTGATGCGGCCGAATCTGCGTTCCCGGTTTTGGTAACTCAGGATGGCCTCAAACAATTCTTTCTGACCAAAGTCTGGCCAAAATACAGGTGTAAAATACAGTTCAGCGTAGGCTACCTGCCACAGCAAAAAGTTGGAAAGTCGGGCTTCTCCGCTGGTTCTGATTAAAAGTTCCGGGTCTGGAATGCCATGCGTACTTAGTGCTTGCTCAAACATCGCCTCCGTGATGTCTGCTGGATTTAGCTCTCCGGATTTAACGCGGTCTGCCAGCATTCGGGTAGCGTGGAGGATTTCCCATTTGGCAGAATAATTGAGCGCGAGTACCAGCGTAATTCTTTGGTTGTCTTTGGTTTTTTCAATACCTTCTTTCAAGGTTTTCAGGGTAGCGGCAGGCAATGCTTCAATATCGCCAATGGCGGCCAACCGGACACCATTTTTGTTCAGGTCGCGGATTTCACCTTTGATGGTTTCAACCAACAGACTCATGAGGGCAGTTACTTCTGCCGGAGGCCGATTCCAGTTTTCCGTGCTGAATGCATATAACGTTAGATATTTTACGCCAATTTGGGCCGCAGCTTCGGTTACTTCCCGAACACTTTTAACGCCACTGTGGTGCCCTAATACCCGGGGCATTCCTTTCTGCTTGGCCCAGCGCCCATTCCCATCCATGATGATGGCAATATGTTGAGGTACTTTTTCCGGGTTTATCTGTGATTTTAAGTCGTGCATGGTTAGGCGATCAAAGGAATCGAGGGGTAGAAAAGCCGACAAAGGTACATTTCACTGGCAATTATTTCCTCAAAATGAAATTCCTGAGGACCATGGCAGGAAATTGATGCCGGAAAAAACAAAAAAATACTACCTTCCCCCTTCAACCAATTATTTTCATTTTTCGCATGCATCAGGAATTACGTCAACGGTATAATGCAGCCTTTACTCAGGAAAAGTACGAGGCTTTTCTGCATACCATGAATACCTCCTATGGAGAACCATGTACCTTCAGGATATCTGAAACGCCTATATTTATTCCAAAAGATCTGAAAAATAAGTTGCTTAAAGGCGTAGAGGATATTTGTTCGGTGATCACTGCACCAGGGTTCAAACAACGGAGTGAAGCTGCCTTGCCCGATCATTTAAGGGTGCCCGGAGAGCATGACCACACGCAGTTTTTACAACTTGATTTTGGCATTTGCAAAGATGAAAATGGCGTGTTGGTGCCTCAACTCATTGAAATGCAGGGATTCCCATCGCTCTATTTCTTTCAGCACCTGTTAGCAACCAGCTATCGAAAGCATTTTGATATACCGGACTCATATCATCACCTTTTTGGAGGGCTGGATGAGCATGGATATATAGATCTGCTGCGACAGGTGATTGTAGGGCAGTCAAAACCGGAAAATGTGATTCTATTAGAAGTGGAGCCGGAAAAACAAAATACCCGCATAGACTTTTGGGGTACAGCAAAATACCTTGGCATCAAGGTGCTGTGTTTGTCAAAGCTAAAGCGGGAAGGACGAGATTTGTATTATCTGGATGAAAATGGCCGTAGGGTAGGGGTGGAACGTATTTATAACCGGATCATTTTTGATGAACTGGAGCGCCGGGCTGATCTTCCGCGGGAATGGGACATGACCACCGAAGTAAATGCAGAGTGGGTAGGCCATCCCAACTGGTTCTTCCGGATTTCCAAACATTCGCTCCCATTTATCCAAAGCGATTTTGTGCCAAAGACATTGTTTGTCAATGAGCTCAAAGAAATTCCAGCGGATTTGGAAAATTGGGTACTTAAGCCCTTGTTTTCTTTCTCCGGTCAGGGAGTCAAAATAAATATCACCCGGGAGGATGTGGAATCTGTTGATGACCCGTCCAATTTTATCCTTCAACGAAAAGTGGATTATGTGGCAGGTGTTCAAACCACTGATCCGAATGAGCCTTCCAAATGTGAAATCCGTATGATGATGTTATGGGATAAAGGCTGGGAAGCCCCAAGGTTGGTCAACAACCTGGTTCGTATGAGCAAAGGGGAAATGGTGGGCGTACGCTATAACAAAGGCAAAGAGTGGGTGGGGTCGAGTGTGGGTTTTTTTGAGCCTTAATGGTGAGCCGCAAACGGCCCGTCAAACTTCGGCTTCCAGGTCTCGGAAATAGCAAAAGCCCGGAATTTGGCATTGTCAGCTGAAGGGCCGGCAAACAACTCGTCTACTGTAGACTGAAATAACAGGAGCCATCGATCAAAATGTTCTGCTTTCAAGCGGACTTTTTGGTGCAAATCCAGATGTTTTTGAATGGGATTGCCTCTATAAGCATCCGGAGTATCCAAAAGAAGAAACTCCCAGAATGAATACATGATGGGTAAGTGATGTGCCCAATCTACATGGGCAATATCGTTGAAGATATAACCAATCACAGCATCATCTTTTACTTTTTCGTAAAAGGAGTCAATGAGTTGCTTAATGTCGGCAGGAGTGGTGATATCTGGTTTTACCATAGCGGAGGTTTAGTTGAACCTGAAGTTAAAAATCACATTTTGCCCGATGTGTTTTGAGCCATTTCTCTGCCTGCTGATAATCGGGCATATGCTGCGATACTAATGCCCAAAAACGATCCGAATGGTTCATTTCAATTAAATGCGCCAATTCATGTAGAATCACATAATCTTGTACGGATCGGGGTGCAAACAGCAATCGGGTAGACAAATTGACATTCCCTGCGTTGGAACAACTACCCCAATTGGAGTGATTGTATTTCAAATTTATGCTTCGAATAGGCTGCCGGAAGGTGCGGGCATTCATTTCTGTTACCCGGTGTGCTATCTCTTTTTGAAAATCTTTAGCTATAATACGGGAAAGCAGTGTTTTAGCGGTTTTGGTCTGTTGCCAGGAATTCAAATTTTCATTCATTTCCAGACAAATGGTATCACCCACCAGTTTTGCAGAACTGGTAATCCGATCCTTAAACTCCAGGGAAAGTACATATTTGCGCTCTCCAACAATAAGCAATTCTCCATGCCTGAATTGCCTGCCAAAATAGGCCTCCCGGTAGGCCGGCTGTTGTTCAAACTGTACCTTGACCCATTCCTGCACCGTATGCAGGAAATCACGGATCATAGCTTCACTGGCCGTAATGGGCAACCGCAATGTTATGCGACGGGTGGTTAAGCTGTAATAATGACCACTGGCCAAATCCAGTACCACCCGGACCGGCAACGCCACTCCATCTATGTGGATTAATCCTTTTAAGGTTCTTTTTTTTGCGAAAAACAAAACAACTGATGTTTATTTTAAAGGGCTTTGTTGCATGAATCCCCGAGGATAGGGTAATTTTTAGGAAGAAAAGTGAGCCAGCAAGCGTATTTTTGAGTTACGAAGCTTAAAAAACGACTTCCTGGCCCATGACAAAGATAGATTCAATC
>JBIKUE010000217.1:0-4644 GCA_044347755.1 Saprospiraceae bacterium | reverse complement strand
CCTCCACCTTCAAACAGAATCCGCCATTGAAACGCTCCAGATTTTTGACTCTACCGGCAGGGAAATGCGCTCTTTTTCAGTCACATCGTCAAAAGAGGGCGCAACCGTGCATATCCGGCAGCTGCCGGGCGGCTTGTATTATCTGGTACTGCGCTTAAAGGATCGGGTTTGGAGTGGGAAATTTGTGAAGCGGTGATGAAATAACTAAGTAAGACGCTCAGTTAAGCTACGGAAATCAGCAGGGCTTTGAACAGCTTGCCATCCATCGCTAATTTTCAAAATAGTTCCATCTGCCGTACATGACCGAAAGGTCGCAGGCGGCCTTTCCCTTTTATCATGAAATCTCTACCCGCTATTATACTCTTGATGAGTTTTGCTCCTTTTTTGCTGTTTTCACAAGTTAAACATGATTATTTCTGGCCTTGTGGCAACGGCAAAATAATTCCCTGGAATGGTTCAGTGTTTGGAGGAAGTATGTTGGATTTTAACACAGCTCCGCCAACGATAACGCTGCATGACTTTGTAACAGACTATCCTTTTGCTTCAATATCAGATAAGGATGGGCATTTAGTAGCATTTACAGATGGATGCCGGATTGCCAATCGGAATAAAGAATTGATGTTGAATGGCGACACTCTAAGCCCAGGAAAGGTATATAAGGTATATTGCAACTTGCCTTATTTTTATCCAGTCATCCAACCATGTATATTTTTACCCAAACCAGGAAGCGACAGCAATTACTACCTTTTTCATTTAAGGAGTGACAACTTCTATTACAGCCCTATGAACTTGCTATACTCTGAGATAGATGTACGTGGCGATAATGGAAATGGGGCAGTTGTCCGAAAAAATATGGAGGTCTTGAGTGATTCCATATATTTGGGTTCATTTGTGACCGCCACCAAACATGCCAACGGACGAGACTGGTGGGTGGTGGTAACCCGCCGATTCCACAGTGACATGCATGTTACACTGGTTACGGCAGATACGGTGCAATACATGGGCATGCAAGATGTGGGTTTTACGGAGGTTGACAGCGCTTATTGCTGCAACCAAACACGGTTTACACAGGACGGCAGTCGCTTGTTTCGTAGTCATCCTGGCGGGATGTTGATTTTAGATTTTGACCGCTGTAGCGGTACTTTTTCAAATCCTGTTTACTGGAATTATGATACAATGCCCTCTTTATCTGGCGGGGTATCAATGTCATATAATAATCGCTTCCTTTATCTGACCACGGGTGGAGAAATTTCCCAGTTAGATCTAACGGCATCAGATTTATTAGGAAGCAGGGTGGTAGTTGCAACTTACGATGGTTTTATGTCCCCAGAACCCACATACTTTTTTCATGCACAACTTGCACCGGATGGCAAAATTTATATACATACTACTACCAATAACGACATTTTACATGTAATTCACCATCCGGATAAAAAAGGTCTTGCATGCAAGGTGGAACAGCACGGTATTAAACTTCCCGCTCGAGGCAGCGATTTCGAGCCTAATTTCCCCAATTATCGGCTTGGGCCGCTAGACGGCAGCCCATGTGATACCCTTGGGATAAATAATTTGCCTGTTGCGCATTTCCGGCCGGATGTGGTGGATACGCTAGCCCCGCAACTTTTTGAGTTTACAGATTTATCTTACTATGAGCCCGCTACCTGGCACTGGGATTTTGGAGACGGAACAACCAGTCAGGACACCAGCCCGGTGCATTTGTACACAGCGCCCGGCACATACACAGTGTGTCTGACGGTGTGTAATGCCAATGCCTGTGATACAGCATGCCAGGAAATAGAGGTCAAAGCCGTTAGTAACACCACCTATCAGGCAGATCAGGATCAGTGGCAGCTCTATCCTAATCCTGCTGGAGAAATTCTTCACTTACAACCCGAAACACCCATTGAAACAATTCAGATTTTTGATGCTACCGGCAGGGAAATGCGCTCACTTTCAGTTACGCCGTCAAATGAGGGCATAACCGTGCATATCCGGCAGTTGCCGGGCGGCTTGTATTATCTGGTACTGCGCTTGAAGGATCGGGTGTGGAGCGGGAAGTTTGTGAAACGGTGATGAGGGGGCTCTCAGTTTAATAGTCACTTTGGAAAAAATGAAGGGCGCTCCGTTAACCCGGAGCACCCTTCAAACTTTTCCAATCAAACGCCTGATCTCTTCTGCCGGAATAACATTCCGGCATACACTCAAACCCATCAAACTCATCAAACCCATAGTCGGCGGCTAAACCCGCCGGTACAAAGATCAATCCTCATCTTCCACCACCCCTGTCGGATTTCTCTCCCACATCAGGTAGGCTTTGAGGAATTCATTGAGATCGCCGTTGAGGACGTTGTCCGGGTTGTGTACTTTATAGCCGGAACGCAGGTCTTTTACCCAGCGGTCGTCCAATACATAGGAACGAATCTGGCTACCCCATTCAATTTTGCTTTTTCCGGCTTCGATCTTGTCTTTTTCCGCCTGCCGTTTGCGCATTTCCAGTTCATACAATCGACTTTTCAGCAGGTTCATGGCAATTTCACGGTTGCGGTGCTGACTGCGGTCTTGCTGACATTCGGCCACGATACCCGTGGGGATGTGCGTAACGCGCACGGCAGATTCCGTACGGTTAACGTGCTGCCCACCCGCGCCGGAAGCCCGGAATACATCCCAACGAATATCATCGGGGCTCACGTGGATCTCAATACTGTCGTCTTCAATAAGCGGATAAACAAACACAGAAGAGAAAGACGTTTGTCGTTTGCCCTGGGCATTGAACGGACTGATACGCACTAAGCGGTGCACGCCGTTTTCGCCTTTCAACCAGCCGTAGGCATAATCGCCGCGTATTTCAATACAGGCGGATTTAATACCTGCGGTATCGCCTTCCTGTTCGAAAATATCAATGACTTTGAAGCCATTGCGCTCCGCCCACATGCGGTACATGCGCAGGATCATCGCTGACCAGTCGCAGGCTTCCGTACCACCTGCTCCGGCATTGATCGTGAGTACGGCATTCATTTCATCCTCTTTTTGGTTGAGGGTGCCGCGGAACTCAGCATCTTCCAGAATCTCCAGGGTACTTTTGTATTGGGAGTCCACCTCTTCTTCGGTGGCCATGCCTTCTTTTTGAAATTCATAAAGCCCTTCCAGGTCGTCCACTTCGCGGGCGAGGGCTGCAAAATCATCCAGCCATTTTTTATTCAGGCCGATTTTACGCTGAATACCTTCAGCGCGTTTGGGGTCATTCCAGAAATTAGGGTCGAGGGTTTGGCTGGTCAGGTCTTCTACTTCTTTGGCGCGGTTATCCACGTCAAAGATACCTCCTCAGGACCGCCAGCTTGTCTTTCAACTCCTTGAGTTGTTCGATCGTCATTGGAAACAGATAATTTGAAAGATGAAAAAAACGAGTGTTTGTGTGGGAGTGTTTGAGTTGGCGTTCGGCTGAGCGACTCTCGGGAGCTAAAACAAGCGTATGGCCAATAAATCATAATAAGCCGAACGCCAACTCAAACACTCCTACACACAAACACTCAAACACTACCTAAAACACTTCAATATAAAAAATTAACTCCGAATTAGCAGGGATAGTGCCATTGGCGGCTTCCTGATCTCCGTAACCCAGAGATGCCGGGATAAAGAGATAGGCTTTGGCGCCATGGGCCAGATATAAGGCGGCTTCATCAAAGCCTTTGATCATTTGTCCTACACCTGCAGGGAATTGTAAGGGTTTACGGTGACTGAAAGAGTTATCAAAGGAATATCCATCCCGCAAACAGCCGTAATAGTGTACCTGTATTACTTCGCCCTCTTGTATTTGAGCCCCATTTCCGAGGTCTTCCACCATGATTTTTAAGCCTGAAGGGTAGCTGGTAATGTCGTTGTTCAATAACCCTGCAGCATAGGCTTTTACTTTGGCTTTTACCCGGTCGCCAATCACCTTAACAGCAGCATCAAGTTGTTTGGTAGCGGCTGCTTTCTGTTCCAGCGTAACAATTTCCAGCAAGACAATTTCAAACCTGAGCTCCTCGGCATGTTTTTCATTAGGAGGAAGGTATGTTCGCATATTGTCGTCAATAGCTTGATAAATGGTCAGGCTATCGCCTTTTCCCATTAATATGGCGGCATCGTGCAGGGGAGGGTAGTGGGTGGGCTTTTCCTCCGGGGTAGCAATATCATACCGGTAAACGCCCATGGGGGTCTTTTTGGAAGTGCTGAGCAAGGTGTTGCCAACGTAGATATCAACGTTAGCCAATATGGCCTCACCTGGTAACGGCTTTCGTCCACCTTTTTGTGTATGGTGAAAATACCGGTATCCGTGTTCCGAAATGGTTTGTGCATGCAGGCTCAAGAAGCCGAATGAAAGCAAAAGTGCGGCGAATACTTTGTTTCTCAACATGTTATACGCAGTTTATGGGGTTTATGGGGTTTATGGGTTATGGGGTTTATAGGTTTATGGGGTTGATGGTGGTTGGGAGCGCTATAATTCTCTAATGACTTAGAGGACGCCCACACCCATCACTAACCCCATAAACCTAAATAAACCTAAATAAACCCCAAAACTACTGTCCCATTTCAATATAGAACACCAGATCGGTATTCCCTGGGATATCTGCACCGGCGCCTTGTTCGCCATAGCCCAGATCGCTA
>JBIKUE010000107.1:0-16030 GCA_044347755.1 Saprospiraceae bacterium | reverse complement strand
ATAGTGTACTCTTTGCCTATTATCAAGTCCGAAAACTCAATAACAAACGTCATTCTTAAATCTCTTTATTCCATCTCTATACCTTACCTCTCATCCTCTTCTGCTGTCAATACGTCAATGAACTTTTATAGTAAAAACCACGATAAGTGGCACTTGCTATTCAAAACTGAAAAGACAACTTCTTGTCTTTAGGCTTTTCGAAAGTCAATGTGTTGATTAACTTTCGGGCCGCAAAGGTATGATGCTTTTGATTTCTTTACCAAGAAAAAAGTCAAAAAAAAATAAACTTTTTTTGTGGACTCTTTTCCTGACGAACTCATTTTTTGCATTCAAAACACCTTCGTTCAGGTGTTGCTTTCCAAAGCGGCCGCAAAGGTATAAACGAATTTTATTTTACCAATACCCTTTGAAAGATTTTTTTAAAAAATATTATTTGGGAAACGACGCAAACGCAATCTGGGGCGAAATTGGGAAGAATAACCCTGAAAATTGCAGAAACGATTAGTACGCTCGAACATCTTTGTTCTCAATATAATTCATGTAAGCTCGGTTTGCCACCCTATTACCTCCCGGAGTTGGATAGTTTCCTGAGAAATACCAGTCTCCTTTATTACCCGGACAGGCCTCATGAAGGCCATCTAGTGTTTGGAATATGAGTTCCAAGCCTGGCTTTAAATCTTTAGGGCGCACCAACTCGGCTATTTTATGACTGATCTGCTCGTACTCAAAGTTGGCATATAGTTCAACAACCTCATTTTTGACGGCCTCTACCGGAAGCATCTCAGATTGCTTACACCTTATATATGCTTCCTGCAATAGATGTTCCTGTTGACTTTCTTTTATCAACTCTGCCAATGCCTGAAAGGCAACGAAGTCTTTCATTTTACTCATATCGATCCCATAACAATCAGGGAAGCGAATTTGGGGAGCGCTACTCAGGATAATGATACGTTTAGGTTGAAGCCTTGCCGTGATACTCACGATGCTATCACGTAGCGTGGTTCCCCGAACAATGGAGTCGTCTAACAATACCAGCGTATCCTTATTGTCCTGACAAACACCATAGGTAACATCATACACATGATTCACCATATTATTTCTTGCTTTCTTGTCGGCAATAAAGGTTCGTTGTTTATCATCCTTATGCACCAGTTTTTCGTTTCTGGGTCGCACGGATAATATGTCAGCAAGCTTTTCCGGGGTGCATTTATCGCCTAGTCCCAGGATTTGTTCTTGTTTCCATTGATTCAGTTCTTTTTCCAATCCTTCCATGAGTCCGTAAAAGGCAGCCTCTGCAGTATTAGGTATGTAACTGAACACGGTGTTTTTCAAATCGAAATTCACGGAATCAAGCACCGGCCGTGCCAGAGACGCGCCAAGTTTCTTTCTTTCCTGATAAATTTCTCTGTCGTTTCCTCGACTGAAATAAATCCGTTCAAAGGAACAGGCTTTCTTTTCACGAGGTTCAATGAAAGGGAGTTCTTCTACTACACCATTATATTTAATGATGAGTGCATGCCCGGGCTTCAACTCCTTCATGTCTTTAAACCGGACATTGAATACAGATTGAATGGCCGGTCGTTCGGATGCTCCAACAACTATTTCGTCATCCTGATACCAGTAAGCCGGACGGATCCCGTTAGGGTCGCGCATGAGAAATGAATCTCCATGGCCAATCATGCCGCCAAGTACATAGCCACCGTCAAATTTTTTACTGGCTCTGCGTAACAGGCGCTGAACATCCAGGTTGTCGAATATAAGCTGATTGATATCCGGATTAGTATGCCCGTCAGGTTTGTACCAGGTATGAAGCCGTTGAACTTCATCGTCCAAAAAATGGCCGAATTTTTCCAGTACGGTAACCGTGTCGCTTTTTTCTTTAGGATATTGCCCCAAATCAACCAATTCCTGGAACAGCTCATCAACATTGGTCATGTTGAAGTTGCCAGCCAACAGTAAGTTTCGGCTTATCCAGTTGTTCTGTCTATGGAAGGGGTGAACCAGTTCGATGGAATTGCCACCATGGGTGCCATATCTTAAGTGCCCCATTAATACCTCCCCCATGTAGGGCATATTCTCACGCAGCCACTGAGGGTCATTCCTTTGTTCCTCAGTAACGGCGTTCAATCGAGCCCAGACCATGTCAAAAAGATCCGTCAGATAGTTTGGTGCATTAGACCGCTTGCGGCTAATGTACCTGGTTCCTGGTTGTGGATTTAGCTTAATGGTGGCTATGCCAGCACCGTCCTGACCACGGTTCCGCATTTTCTGCAACAGAAGTTGCATTTTTTGCACGCCATAAAAGGGAGTGCCGTATTTTTTGTGGTAGAAATCGAGTGGCTTTAGTAGCCGCAGCACGGTAATGCCGCATTCATGGTGGATAGTATCGCTCATGGCAGGCGCAAAGATACGACAAGCACTTTTCAGATCAAGCGCTTCTCTAATCTGATTGGTGTCAATGATTGCCAAAAGCAGGAGGCAGTCCTGTAAAACCTACAGGGCTTCGGGAGGTTTGCTAAGGATTAAAAGATAGGAATGTACGACGCTATGGTTTTACCAATCGACCGGTTGCCCAGGCGTCTCCCGGAATTCTGGCTTTTATCAAATAAAAACCTGCCGGGAGGTCGCCGGTCCACAATGCCGTTCCAGCCTGCAGGGTACTTTGCTGATATATAATTCCATCAATACCCATTACCTGTATTTCCAGGGTGTCTGTTGACGCATATCCGGAAAAATATACCCAGGTTTGACTTGGATTAGGGAAAATTTCAAGTGAAACAGGTTGGCTCGATGGGTGTTGTGTGCTGCTAGTGAAATCGGCAAAAAGCCATTCGTAAGCATCCGGAAATTCACGAGCCCAGAACCATTCTGAATGTTTGCCATCAGGAATGACATTGAAAGATTTTTCAGTGGCATTAAACCCGGCGGTTACCATGGCATCTGCAACTTCCTGCATGTCTTCCACTACATAATTGGATTGGTTGCCATTATTCTCCTCGTCGGCACCGGCAATAAAATAAACCCGTGCTGCGCCTTGTTTTGGATTGGAGGCTACATGATTGGCCGGTTGGTTTCCGGCAAACCAAAATGCCGGGCTAAAAACCCCAACTTTTGAAAAAATATCCTGACGCTCCGAAAAGGCATACATGCTTATGAGCGCTCCCATACTGCTACCTGCAATTCCGGTTGTGAGCCTGCCAGGAAGCGTTCTATAGTTGGCATCCACATAGGGCTTTAAGTTATCGACGATAAAATCCACATAATCATCGCCTTCTCCGCCACCATACTGTGGGTTAAACCAGGGGGAGTATTCGTCTAATCTGAGTTGCCCTCCATTATCAATACCGATTACGATACATCCCCAATCTCCGGCTGCATGTAATTCGTTAAGCGATTCGTCTACTTCCCATTCTCCAAAGGCAGAGGTGTTTTGATCAAACAGGTTTTGCCCGTCGTGCATATATAGCACCGGATATTTTTTACTGGAGGTCAAGTAATCAGGAGGTAAGTAGATCCATATCCTGCGTACACGGTCTAGTTGAGGCATGTAAAAATCTTCATCTAACAATTGTACGTTGGGCGCGGCGGTTCCATTTCCTCCGGCTACCAAATCTTCCCAGCTAAGGATGGTCAGGTTAACCGTAGTAGGCAATCCATTATACAATAATACTCTGTCAGGTAGAAAGCCGCCGTTCTGATTGCCTTCAACAGTGGCCCAACTCCCTCTGGTAAATTTGAATTTTACTTCTCCAGTTGGAGGGTTGATCGTGATTTGGTATTGTCCGGAACCATTGTTGGTCAGAATTTTGGTGGCATCGCCCGGGTTCCAATTGTTGAAAGAACCTGCAACATGGATATTGGCGCCTGGAGGGGTATTCGGGGGAATGGATGTGACCTTTAAGGTTAGTTGTCCATGCGCCGTGAATACGGTACAATGGATGAAAAGGAATAATAGGGAGTAGATTTTAATATTCATCGGCTGGTGATTTATTGTCAATATATTGACAGGGATGCAAAGGTAAGAAGACAGGTGCAACTTTCTACGGCTCACATCCCATGAGTTTCAGTAACCATGCGCCAAATAACAGGGTTATGGTTCCTTTAACCGTGAAGAAGATAATCCCCGCCCAGCCAAGTTTTTTCAAATACGCTTTCCAGTTCTTTTGAGTCATGGTTATTGTTATTGTTTGCCAAAGGGGATAATAGGAGCACCGTGATTTGCGTTTTTAAGGAGTTCGATCGGTTTCCGATACAAAGCAACGGAAAGGCTATAATCCCTTGGTTGCATTTATTCAATTTTCATCAAGTTCTTTTATGAAGTGGTTAACGCAATTCGCAATGTTAGGGATGTTAATGACCTGTCTTGTGATAGAATCCTGCCAACACGATCCTTTTATTGGTCCGAATACGCTGCCCGACCCGCCTGGTTCCGGCATGTGTGATCCGGATTCGGTTTACTTTCAAAATCAGATTTTACCTATTCTGGTTTCCAATTGTACAGAGTCAGGGTGTCATAATCTTCAGGATCGTAAAGATGGAGTAGTTTTGGACTCATATCAAAACCTATTGATGACAGTGGAAGAAGCCACTAACAACGATTTACAGAAGAATAAGTTGATGCGTGCTATTCTTGATAATGATCCTGATGACCGAATGCCTCCGGCACCAAATGCAGCATTATCAACGGCACAAATTGATTTATTAAAAAAATGGGTGTCTCAAGGGGCGTTAAACAATGCCTGTGATGAAAACTTTGGAGGATGCGTTCCTGAAGACGCCAAATATTCCACCCTTATTCAGCCATTGGTTCAAACGAAATGTTTGGGTTGTCATAGTGGAAATAATGCTCAGGGAGGGGTTAAACTTAGCAATTATTCAGAGGTCAAAGCATATGCTCTCAATGGGAAATTATATAGTTCTATAACCAGGAGCAGTAGTTGGATGCCGATTGGCGGCGCCAAACTGGATGATTGTACTTTACAAAGGATTCAAAATTGGATCCTTTTGGGAGCGCCTGAAAATTAGACACCGCCCATGTGGGAAAGCAAATACTTCTATATTTGCCACCAACATTCATCAATCCAATACATGGCCTTCCATGAAAAAAGTTTTTGTTTCTGTTCTTGCATTCGCCTTCCTGATGGTTTTGTCGCAAAATGCCTGTTATTACGATAATGAGGTGGAGCAATATGGTGTTGTATCCTGCGACACAACAAGTATCAGCTTTAGTCAGGATGTGTTACCGATTATCAATGCAAACTGTATTTCCTGTCATGTTCAGGGAGGAGTACAGTCCAGTTCTCCATTGACCAATTATAATGAAATAAAAGGCTTCAGTGATGAGATTAAGAATCGGGTGAATGGCATTGGAGGTATTATGCCGCCCGCCGGGCCGATGTCTGAATGTAACCAAAGCAAGATTGAAGCCTGGGTAAGAGCCGGTGCTCCAAATAATTAACCCTTTCAGTTGAGCACATAATAAAGAAATCGTTCCATTTTCATCTAAACCTGTTACTTCATGATGTCTGGTAAAAGAATCCTAATGTTGGTGGTAGGAATTGCCCTGATCGGTGCTTCCATCGCTATAGCGCTATGGAATAAGCCCCACGAAAATATGTCGAGTGCAAAAGCCGATGTGACCATAGAGGCAAGCGCTCTTTTCCAGGCGTATAATGCTGATGAAAAAGGCGCTGACAAGCAATATCTGGGCAAAACCTTAGCAGTAACCGGGGTAGTTAAGGACGTAAGCAAGTCTGAAGGAGCGCCAGTCAAGATTTCGCTGGAAACCGGCGATGAGTTTTTAGTTATTTGCGAATTGGATGCATTAAGTAAACATGCCCGACAAGAATTTCCTGTTGGGGAAAAAGTAACTTTAAAAGGAAAATGTGACGGAATCAACCTTGATGTTCAGCTTTCCCGCTGCGTTGAGTTGAAATAAGGATCCTGGTTCAACACTAACTACATTACCAAACACTTAATATTCATGCAAAAACAATGGATTTTTCTGCTTGTCGCGTTTTTTGTCACTTCGATGGCAACTGCTCAAAATGCCACCAAGTTTTTAACACGCGATGGGAAGTTGAAATTTGACGCTACAGCAACGGCTTCACCTGAAAAGATTGAAGCGTTGTCCAACAGTGCAACCTGCATATTGGATGTATCTACCGGTGAAATGGCCTGGCAAGTGCTTTTGAAGGGTTTCAAATTTGAAAAAGCACTGATGCAGGAGCATTTCAATGAGAACTATGTAGAGTCAGATAAGTTTCCCAAAGCTACTTTCAAGGGTATGATTACCAATCTGTCGGAGGTGAATTTATCCAAAGACGGTACTTACAACGCGGTAGTAACGGGTAAAATGAACCTTCATGGCGTTGAGAAAGATTTAACAACGAACGGGGCGGTAACTGTTGGAGGCGGCAAGATCCGGATTAATGCCGGTTTTGGTCTTTTGCTTTCCGACTATAATATTTCCATCCCATCAGTGGTTAGTGGCAATATTGCCAAAGAGGCTAAAATCCTCATTGACGCTGCTTTGGAGCCCAAACAGTAAAAAACTTCCATAACAATGGGTGGGGAGGAGTTGGGGATTTGGTTCCCTGCTGCTTTCCACCCATTGCTTTTGCATTTATAACCTTCCGTTTTTATGAAAAAAATCTACCTGCTTTTTCTGCTTTTCCTGCCTTTAAGTCTTTTTGCACAAGGTGATGACCTGCTCTCGCTTCTTGGCGATGAACAAACGATCGATTATGCCACCGCGAGTTTCAAGGCTAATCGAGTGGTGAACGGCCATTCTATTGAAAACACTGCCAAAGGTGTGCTGGACACTAAATTTTCACACCGTTTCAATCCGCTGAGGCAGGGATTGTACGATATGTTTGGTTTAGATGGTGCTTCTATCCGGATTGGTGCAGATTATGGGATAACAGATCGGTTGATGGTAGGCGCCGGGCGCAGTTCTTATGAAAAGACTATTGATGGATTTGTCAAATACAAAATCCTTCGCCAATGCAGTGGAGCCAAAACGATGCCTGTCACCCTGGCTTATGTAGCAGATGTACAGGTCAATACCCTCAAATTTGAAGAGCCGAACCGGGATAACAAGTTTACGGATCGTTTATCTTTTACCCACCAGTTGTTAATTGGCCGGAAATTCAGCAGCCGCTTGTCTTTGCAATTGATGCCTACCCTGATCCACCGCAATCTCACCAGTTCGCCAAAGGATAAAAATGATGTATATGCAATTGGAGCCGCCGGTCGAATCAAGTTGACCAAACGTGTGGCATTGAACGCGGAATACTATTTTGTTCCGGATGGGCAATTAGAAGCGGCCTACGTTAACAGCCTTTCCATAGGTTTTGATATTGAAACCGGCGGACACGTGTTTCAGTTACATTTCACTAATTCACCTTATATGACTTATAAGGGATTTGTGACGGAAACCCAGGAGGATTGGTTTTTCAAAAATGATGAAGGAAAAATGCTGAGTGGTGTTCGTTTCGGGTTCAATATTTCCAGAGTATTCACGTTGGTGAAACCTAAGCTGGACTAAAACTTTGGTATTCCGACAATAAGGTTTGGAATTGCATCTCTGACAATTCCAGTATGTTTAAAGAAAAGGGTAATTCGTCCGGCACAGCCATTCGCACGGTGCCGGACGAATTTTTTTTGTCTTGAAGCATCATGTTCCAAAGTATGGGGGAGGCTGTTTCCGGAATTGAGACTACAGGAAAATACCGGAGCAGGATATTTGCTACCTCAGCGCGTTTAGCTTCCGGTATTTCGCAGATCATGCCAATAGCTATGGCTTCACCATGAGTAAGCGGGGTGACGGTATCTAAAAAATAACTTTCCAGGGCATGCCCAATAGTATGCCCGAAATTGAGCAGCATGCGCAAGTATTGTTCAGTAGGGTCTTCTGCTACCACATGAACTTTTACGGCAATTGACTCGCGAAGCAATTCTGACCAGTCAAGGTGTGGGAGTGGTATGTTTTCGGAAAGGTTGATCTTCTGCAATAGCTCAGGAGAACCTATCAAAGCGTGCTTAATCACTTCAGCAAAACCGCTCCTGAGTTCTCTTTCCGGCAATGTTTTTAGAAAAATTGGATCGATAAAAATGGCTGCCGGGTTTTGGAATACACCAATTATGTTTTTAATGCCTTGAAAATCAATGCCTGTTTTTCCACCAATGGCGGCATCAGTCATGGAAAGCAGGGTTGTGGGGATTTGAATGAAATCGATTCCTCTTTTCCATGTGGCGGCACAGAATCCGCCCATATCTCCGATAACTCCACCTCCAAGATTGATGAGCAGCGACTTTCGGTCGAGCCGCTGGAGTAGCAACTGATTCCAAATCCACTCACAGGTTAGGAGGTTTTTGTTTTGCTCGCCGGCGGGAATGATTATGGTTTCTGCAGGATAGGGCAGAAGGTCTTTTATCAAAGGCAAGCAATGTGTTTGGGTATTGGTATCTGAGAGTACAATGATTTGGGAATAATGGCTTTTTTCCAGCCAGTGGGGCAGCGTTTGCCTCAGGCTACCTATGAATACAGGTGTTTCAAGTAACTGAAAATCAGGTTTTGGTCTCATTTTGGCTTAATGAGATTCATGTGACAATGGCATTCGGATATTGATGATAGTTCCTTGTCCGAGTTCGCTTTGAAGGTCAATTTGCCACTTGTGTTCTTTACACATAGTTTTGACATAAAATAGGCCCAGGCCAAATCCTTTTACATTATGTACGTTTCCGGTTGGTACCCTGTGGAACTTGTCAAAAACCCTGCGCAGATGCTCTTTGGGTATCCCAATGCCATTGTCTTTGACACTTAGAATGACGGTATTTTCCTCTTTACGCAGGCCAATAACGATTTCTGGGGCCTTTTTGGCGTATTTTACACTGTTATCCACCAGGTTATGCAGGATATTGGTAAGGTGCAGCTTGTCGGCCTTTATGTATGCGTTTTCAGCTTTCAAATCTAGTGATAAATGGCCGTTTTTATCAGTAACTTTGAGTTCAATAGATGGTACGATACTGTGAATCAGCTCAGTAAGGTTAAGTTCTTCAACATGAAGTTCAATGTTGTCCCGCTCTATTTTTGCCAGTTGCAGCACTTTTTCAACTTGCGTATTCAACCGAAGTACTTGCTCTTTAATGATACTCGCATAACGACCTAACCGGGGATCTTCCTGGATTTTTTCGTTTTTCAGAAATACATCAGTTGAAATATTAATGGTAGAGATCGGTGTTTTAAACTCATGGGTCATGTTATTGATAAAATCCCGTTGTAACTCTGACAATTGTTTTTGCCGAAGGATTACGATCATGGAATAGATGAAAAATGCTACTGTGAGCAGCAAAAGGATGCTAAATCCCAATACAAGCGACATGCTACTCAGGATTTTGGTGCTCTTATTTGGGAAAAGTACTCCGAAATAGTAAATAAAATCCTGGTCGTAGTGTTTTGGTAAGGGGTCGGCCAGAGGAGTTGAATTATCTTTTTGAGAGGTATATTTAACGGCTTTCCCTCTAACCATTTGATCACTTGAGCAGTCGAATATGCCATATTCATAGTCTTCTTTCAGACTTTGGGCTTCAAATGCTTTTCCTAAAACATGCTCAAGGTCGCGGGCTTCGAACACATTATTCACATTTACCACCCAATAGTTGGTGGCAACCTGTTGTACCAGTTTTTGGTTGGGAAGTGCGAACACGTTCATTTGAGCCAGTTCATTTGCGGCATCCAACAAGGCCTGATTTACCCTGCGGTTGAATTCCTGTTCCTGCAGATTCCAGGTGCGGTATACCCAGTACATTTGAAGTGCCAGCATGCTTAGGCAAGAGACAGCTCCCAAAATAATTACCCTGCGAATAATGACATTTCTCATGTTGTACGGAATAGGTAGTTGGTTGGCGCCACAAAAAAAGCGAAACCCGCTGCAATGCAGTTGGTTTCGCTTATATTTTATTCCTCAAACGAAGATGGTTTGAGTGAAAAGTTGAATCAATGAAGATTAGGCCTCTTCGTTTACTACTTCAAAGTTCACCGTAGCAATTACTTCTGGGTGGAACTTTACGGTAGCACTGTAGTTGCCGAGCTCTTTCACTTCATCAGGCATTTCGATGATGCGCTTATCTGCGGTAACACCCAGGCCTGCGAGTGCATTGGAAAGGTGTTGAGCGGTAACGGATCCGTAAAGGTGACCGTTTTCGGCAGCTTTTGCAGCGATGGTGATTTTAGAACCGGCGATAGAAGCCACCATTTCCTGGAAGCCTGCGATGATCACCGCTTCTTTTTTAGCGCCTTGTTTTTTCAAGCCTTCCAGGCGAGCCATATTTGGCTTATTGGCAACAATAGCCAAACCTTGAGGGATGAGGTAGTTGCGACCGTAGCCATCTTTTACTTTTACGACTTCGTGCTTGGCGCCTACCTTGTCGATATGTTCGAGCAGAATGATATTCATTGCTGTTGAAATTTAATGGTTTTATTTCATCAAGTCAGCCACGAAAGGCAAAATTGCCAGGTGGCGGGCGCGTTTAACGGCAGTAGCAACGCGACGCTGGTATTTCAGGCTGTTACCTGTAATACGGCGCGGTAGCAATTTGCCTTGTTCGTTGATGAACTGAAGCAGAAAGTCTGCGTCTTTGTAATCAATGTACTTGATGCCGAATTTACGAAAGCGGCAGTATTTCTTACCACGCAGTCCGAGTTTTGGATTGCTGAGGAATTTTACATCTTCTCTTGAAGCAGCCATTGTATGGAACTTGTGAGTGTTGAGTGAATGAATGGGTTTATGCGTCGAGGTCAACTACTTCCGGTGCTGAAACCGTGTCGATTGCCTCATCAACGGGAGGAGCAGAAGCTGCTGGAGCTTCTTTCTTTTTGGCGCGGCTGCCAATACGACCGCTGCGCTTGTCGTCGTTGTACTTAACGCCGTACTTATCGAGCCTGACGGTGAGGAAACGCAGGAGGTTTTCGTTACGCTTCATGTTCAGCTCGAATTTTACCAGCCATTCAGACGATTCACAAGCAAATTCAATGCAGTAGAAGATGCCGGTAGAACGTTTGTTGATTTGGTAGGCCAATTGACGGAGGCCCATTTCATCCACGTGAACAATGGTGCCGCCGGCGCCTTTGATCTCTTTTTGGATGGTTTCCGCTGTCGCTTTTACTTCATCGCCCGACAGGACTGGATCTACGATGAAGTTGACTTCGTAATGTCTCATTATGAGTCTGTTATTGAAAAAATGAATGAACGTTTCTTGAAAAACGGGCGCAAAGGTAGTAATATTCCTGAAACCGAACAAGTGAACGTTGTTTTTTCTTTAGAAAGCAAACAAATTCAACACAAACCGGCTGAAAAATTACCTTTGTGGCACTTTTGGGGTTGGAATGGGGTTTATAGGGTTTATAGGGTTTATGAGTTTATGGGGTTTATGGGGTTTATTTTTTCATTTTCAAACAATTTGCAACCATGGAGTCGATAAGACAGAAACAGGTAGGGGAGTTGATCCGACGATATTTCGGTATGATACTTACTGAAACCGGAACCAATATCTATGGCAGAGGAAAACTGGTTACCGTTACGGATGTCAAAATGACACCGGATCTGCTGTTAGCAAAAGTATACATCAGTGTCTTTGGAACAGAAGACAAGCCGGAGGTGATCATGCTGATGGAGGATTCGCATACCCAATTACGCCAGGCACTGGCTTCCAAAATTGGCAAGCAGATGCGAAGAATGCCAGATTTAGAGTTTTTCCTGGACGATACGGTTGATGAAATGTACCGGGTGGATGCATTGCTGAACCGTGTGAACGAGGAGGATAAAAACAAAAATTAAACTAATAGCAGATCGTATACCATTGATTTTGTCAATTTTGGATCCACTTTCAATAGCCCGCCAAACCATAAGGCTGGAAGCAGAGGCTTTATTAGCACTGGCAGACAGTCTGGATGACAGTCCTGATTTTCAGAGATTGGTTGAAGATGTTGCGCAGTCAAACGGAAGCAGGCTGGTACTTACTGGTATTGGTAAAAGTGCCATTGTTGCGCAGAAGATTGTTGCTACGCTTAATTCTACGGGAACTCCGGCATTGTTTCTGCACGCTGCTGACGCCATTCATGGCGATCTGGGCATGGTTCAGCCGACTGATTTTGTTATCTGTCTGTCCAAAAGCGGTGAAACGCCTGAAATCAGGGTATTGGCGCCATTGGTGAAAAATTTTGGTAATCCCTTTGTTGCCATTACGGCGAACCGGCAAAGCAGCCTGGCGCTGCAGGCGGATTATCTGCTCTACACTCCCATAGAAAAGGAAGCAGATCCAAACAACCTGGCTCCAACCTGTAGCACCACAGCCCAAATGGCCCTGGGCGATGCTCTGGCGGTTGCATTACTGTCAGTAAAAGGATTTGGAAGCGCCGATTTTGCGAAATTCCACCCGGGTGGAGCGCTCGGAAAACAGTTATACTTACGTGTTCGGGAGTTGTATACGTTACATGAGCGCCCAGTGGTTTCGCCAGATGCATCCTTGTCTGAAGTTATTCTGGAAATGACTTCCAAGCGCCTGGGCGCAACAGCCGTAGAAGATTCGTCCGGACATTTATTGGGAATTATCACTGATGGTGATTTGCGGAGAATGCTTCAACGAGGGGATGGAGGGCAGGTCAATGCCAAAGACATCCTTACTCCGGCGCCAAAATCTGTTTCGCCGGATACCCTGGCGGTTGATGCTTTGGCATTGATGCGGCAGTATTCCATTACACAATTGGTGGTCATGGAACAGGGAAAATATCTTGGGATCGTGCATTTGCATGATCTGTTACGGGAAGGGTTGGTTTAACCTTCCTTTTCTATACAAATCAAATAATGATCAGCAGCCCAGGCGCTCCATGGTGGCGCAGCTGACCTTTCCAGACTGGTCAATACTGATAACAGGCGTGGCCGTTTGGCAAAAAACGGGTTCAGATAGGAGGGCGGAAGCCAAAATCCGATCGGAAAGCAGATTGGATTCTTATGTTTGACCACGTGTAGCAGGTCTATCAGTTCATTTGGGGCAAAATACCAGGTTGGAATACTTGTTTGAGGGGTCAAAGGAGCATCAACCGGTTCTTTGCTCACGCGGCGAAAGGCCTGCCTGAATTTTCCTTTTATCAAAAAGTACAAGGATTCCCACCAACAAAAGCGACCCATTACTACGGCAATAAATTTGCCACCGGGATTTAGTTTGTTCCAAGCCGCCGTTCCCAGCTGTTGAAGTTCTGCCGGATTTAAACAGTTAAGCCCTCCAAAGTTGGAGAAAATCAGATCGAACCCTTTTTCTTTAAAAGTATCTAATGATTCCAGCCGAAGCGTAAGGGCTGTTGGCAGGGCTGAGGTTGGTAATGTTGCGTTTTCCCATTTTATTCTGGCGGCCTCCAGCATGGCAGGAGAAGCATCCGTGGCAACAACCCGCCATCCTTTTGAAGCGAGCCAAAGGGCGTCCTCACCGGTTCCAGCATTCAGTTCAAGTGCGTTGCCAGGTTTTGGCTGGATCAAATTTTCCAATATAGCCCACACCCGCTCCCGCTGGCGTATGCCAAGGGGCGTTTGTGTAAAGGTTTGATCATAGCCCTCTGCTACAACATCAAATTCCGGGTGTGTTTGCATTGGGCTTATCTAACAAATTTAGTCGCCAGGTGTCCAGTATAGCAGCCGGGGCATAATAGAAGGTTTTCAAGGCCCTAAGCCAATTGAATTTTTTGCCCTGAAGTAGTTTTTGCCAGGCATTGATGCCTTGTTGCAATCGGAAACGTTTATGGGTTAACCGGTGTAACCGACGGTAAAAGTTTGGAGAATAAGTTGCCGGATACATCATGGCAAGATCATCAGAAACCTCCCAGTTTTGTTTTACTCCCAGTACGTTGCGTACTTTTTCGTAAAATTTCGTTCCAGGTAAAGGATAAGAAACAGATATTCCGATATCGTGCGGATCCAGTTCCCTGACCATTTGGAGCGTTGCGTCTATATCACTCCTTGTTTCTCCCAGATAGCCATATTGAAGGAAAAAGCAAACTTCGATTCCTTTATTCTTCAATAACCGGGTGGCTTCTGCTATTTCTTCAACCTTGGTGCCTTTATCCATGGCGTCCAGAATTTTCTGAGAACCGCTTTCTGCGCCTACCCAAACCTGATATAATCCGGATTCTGCAAGGGCATCAATGGTGTCTTCTTTCAGTAATAAGTCAACCCGACTTTGAATTTTGTATCGAAATGTCAAAGCGTTGGCTTTCACGATATCCCTAAACCTTTGCACCCAGGCTGGTTTCAACCCAAAGATATCATCGGCCATCCAGAAATGATTTACCTGATAACGCTGCATGAGCATTTTTATCTCCGCAACAACCCGTTCCGGACTCCGGGTATTGTATCGATTTCCATAAATGGGTTTGGCGCACCAATTGCATTTGTATGGGCAACCGCGTGTGGTGGCCAGATTGAGCATGAAATATCCATGCCGACTCATCCAGATATTGCGATAGGCTTCTATGTCAACTAAGTCCCAGGCTGGATCCGGGATAATATCCAGATTAGTGAGGACTGGTCGTTTGGGTGTGGTAGTATATGATGAAAGCTGATCGATAGCGCGGCAAGCAATGCCCGGGATGGTGTTTAATAAAGCCGTTGGATCCGATTCCTTCGGGTTTGCCTCTAACTGGGTAATCAGGTCTCGCAAGGCTATTTCACCTTCCCCCAGGATGACAACATCTGCGCCTTTTTGCAGGTATTCATGGTAATGGTCGGTACTATCGGAGCTGTTGACGATCACAAAACACCCCGATTCTTTCCCCATCCGGATCATGTCAAATGCAGCCTCGCGCATACGGGTGAGGCACATTTTGGTGAGGTAGTTGAACCCATCGTCGAACAACACCAGGTATTCCGGTTTTTCTTTTTGCAGCACGGGCCTAAGCTCCTGTTCGGAATGGCACAAACCAGTATCAAAAAGCGCCACCTCATATCCACACTCGCGCATGAGTGCCGCCGCACAAAGGGTGCCATAAGGAGGGTATGGCTGTGCGGTGTTCCATTGCTTTGGATCAAAGCGATAGAAATAAGAGTGCGTGAAGAGGATTTGGGACATAAGGCTTGGGGCTAAAGATATAACTGAAATCAAAAAAGCGCCATCCCGAATTTACCTTGTGTAAATACCGAACAGAATTTCATGGTGGCTCATGTTTCGTATATGGATTAGCGAAGCAGGCCTCGGCAGAGGTCCAACCTTTGTAGCAACATGGTTTAGGTAAATGAAGGACCTCGGCAGAGGTCCAACCTCGGCGCGGAAGTTGGACCTCTGCCGAGGTCCGGGATGCAATTTGCCCAAAAGGATTCTATCCTTCAAATGCTGCTTCCACCAGTTCCATTTGCTCCTTTTCATGGGCTTTAGGGAAGCCGGTAGCAGGAGATGCAGAAGCCCGACGGCCGGCATACTTCCAGCCGTATTCGGGTTGGTTGGTGGCAATATGGCTCCAGGCGCCCATATTCTTTGGTTCTTCCTGTACCCATACTAGATCCGATTTGGCGTATTTTTTACGCAAGGCATCGAACTGTTTTTTCGGGAAAGGATAGATCTGTTCCAGGCGAACAATGGCTACATCATTCCGTTTTTCATCCTGTTGCTTTTTGAGCAGATCGTAGTATACTTTACCGGAGCAAACCAGCATGCGTTTTACCTTTTTGGCATCCGCATTGGCGTCGTCAATGAGCTCACGGAAACGATTTCCGGTTTCCAGTTCTTTGATATCGCCCAGGTTGAATGGTGCACGAAGGGTGCTTTTTGGCGACATTACGACCAGTGGTTTGCGGAACGGGCGCACCTGTTGGCGACGAAGCAGGTGGAAGAAGTTGGATGCAGAAGTGACATTCGCTACGGTGATATTGTTTTCTGCACAACCCTGGAGGAAACGCTCCATACGGGCGGAGGAGTGCTCTGGCCCCTGACCTTCATATCCATGTGGGAGAAGCATAACCAGGCCACTCATGCGTTGCCATTT
>JBIKUE010000106.1:0-16180 GCA_044347755.1 Saprospiraceae bacterium | reverse complement strand
ATTATCGTTTCCATCGCTCAAGTTTTGGAATTGATCTGGTAGCCAGCCAGGCAAAGAAACCGTTGATTCCGTCTTTCTTCATTTCTTGTATGCAAAATTTTTGCATTTTTTCGGCTGTGTCAATTTCAGGTGGAGTTAAAAATTCACCATTCTCATAGCACATTGAGCAAAACTTTCTGCTTGTTGTTCCATCTTTTTCAGACCCTCCGCCTTTTTTATCTTTCTTCAGTGGGAATCCACAGCTCTGGCAAAATTTATATTCTTTCATTGTTATGAATTTTGTTGTCGGTGATTATAATTAAAGATAACTACAACTTACCCGCAATTAACGACGAAGTAACCTACTTAACTTTTTACTTAGTCGTCCATTGCGGGTAAGTAACCTATTTGACCAAGCCTTTTGGTCTCCAAAACCAATGGTTTTTAGCAAACAAGGTAGAATAAACTATATAATTTACCAGTAGCAAAAATATCCCACTAACCCCAAATAATCAACCTTCCCATCCCGTTTTATTTTGTTACCCCTATACGTCCAAACGATCCAATGCCTTTTGAACTATGCACCCACGAGTATGTTTTCCCGCAGATTTTCGCAGATGAATCGCAGATTTCGCAGAAGGCGCTCATCACTCATAACTCATAACTCATAACTCATCACTCATAACTCGTTTCACCAACCTCTTTCCGCCTGCATCCCGCACTTCCAGGGTGTACACACCGGCCGGCCAGGCGCCACGGCGGATCCGGGTATTTTCCTGCCATTGATCTCCGGATTGATATACCACCTGTCCCAGCATGTTGTACAGGGTGATCACATAAGGCATTTCCAGCTTTTCAACGCGGAGATTCAATTCCTGTGAAAAAGGATTGGGGTAAACCGCCAAAACGGCTACGGGACGCTCTTCTGTGTCGGATAATGCATTGGTGGTGCCTGGTGTGGGCGACATGAACGAGGTTTGTACGCCGCCGTCCGGATAGCGGCCCCAGGAAATATCCGGACTCTGCTGGCCAAAGCTGAGGCGCTCGGTTTCTGTGTACCCATCGCCGGTTCGTTGGTAAACAGCTACCATTTCCCCTCCGGCACTCAGGCGGAAGCTCGCATGCCGTACGCCCTGCTCCGGATCTTCATCTGCCCAAAGCAGCAGAAAACCATGCGGTGGTATGGTGGTTTGTTCCGGCAGATGCAGCGGCGCCTGCCATTTGCAGGGCTGATCTTCGTCGTCTGAAAAACATAGCCCTCCAAGGTTCAGCGCATGTTCAGAGCCGTTGTACAATTCAAACCAGTCGTCGTATTCCCCGTACTCATCCGCAATGGTTTGTGTATTGGCCGCCATCACCTCATTGACGTACAGGGAGCTTACATCCGGCGGCAGACTATTCAGTTGCCCCGGAGTGCCCAGTAACACATAACTCTCCCGCCACTCTGTGGGCAAATTTCCCGCCAACCCTTGCTCCAGTTCCACGGTGGCGCCCAAGCCGTCGGCCAATGGAGGCCATGGACGGTAGTCGGCGTACCGCACACTGTGCGCCAAATGACCCTCAGGATCGTACAGGGCTATTTTGCCGGATTTGTTGTCTAACTCCCAGTGCATATTGCCCAAAACGGGACCTGCAGAGGGATAGAATTGCCGGAAAAGCGTTGAATCCTGACAGATCACCAGATAACCACCGGCAGGAATATGGGCGGTTTCGTTCAGCACAAACTGGTTCAACCCCTGCGCCACCCGCCAGCCATTCAGGGAAACTGCTGCATTGCTGCGGTTGTGCAATTCCACCCAATCGCCACAAAAATGATTTTCCGGCGGGTGATAGTTGAATTCGTTGATCACCACGGCAAGCCCGGAAGTGCCGCTATGGGTATAATAGGCCCCCATATCGGCAGCACTGCCATCCGGATCATGCGGAGAAAACGGGTCGCCGGCATTGATACAGGGCGACTCTGGCTTCAACGCGAAATTGCCGGTGGAAATCGATTCAAAAGCCGGATCTCCGAACAAATTCCCGGTTCCAGGCCACAACTCCTGGTCGGATAAGGAATAACTCAATTGGATTTCGGATTTGGCATCTACCAAAAGGTCATAATCCAGGGAGCCTGCTAATATGGTGTTTTTGACGACCGCCTTTCCGCCACCCCGCAAAACGCTTTTTTCATAACAGGCCACAGCATGGCGGTTCCCATAAAACGTGTTCTGATCTATAAATGCTACGGAAAGACTGTCTTTCATGGCGATACCGAGATCGCAATCGTAGATGAGGTTGCGCCGTATCAGGGCATTAGACTGCGAACCAATGGATATGCCTTTGTCTGAGCAGTCGTGAATGATGTTGTACTCCACCAGATTATTCAGGGTGTAAATGCCCAGATCTATCCCGTCGCAGTTGGAACCTAAAAAACCGTATATCTCATTGTGCCGTACTATCCCGTTGGTTATGCCTTTCAGGTCAATCGCATCGGTGTTGATGGCCCGGTTGCCTTTGAAAATACAATGCTCGATCAATGGCGCATCCATGAAGTACAGACTGATAAATCCGTTGCAGCTCACATAAGTGTGAAACTCGGAATGACGCAATATTGCACTGCCTCCCCTGGAAATGAGCGGGGCTTTGCCCTCGGTAATGGCGGAGTGTTCCACCAGCAAAGGGCTGTTATAGGTGGAGATGGTGGAAAAATGCCGGCTTCTGTCTCTGCCGAAACTGCCTCCCCGGATATCGGCATACCGGATGATAATGCTGTCTGTGGCGCCATCTGCCATAATGCTGCCCCAAAATCCGGCCTGACCGTAAAAAGAACGCCTTGCAGAAGGCGACGGATCCGGCTTCATCATAATACGGTTGCCGGGAGCGCCATTTAAATGCAACCCGCCTCTGACATGGATGCACACCCCATCTGTCATGAATATGTTGGCCCCGGCCTCTACCGTCAAACGAACACCCGGTAGAATCACCACATCCTCCAGCCCATACCATGGAGAGGCTGAAGCCGACAAAACCGTATCGGCGGCAACGACCGGCGGAATGATGCTGATGTTGCTCACCGGCGCAAAAACGGCCGTAAAGGAGGTGTCGCCGGATGGAACGAGTGTGGTGGTTTCGTCTGTAGTGTTCAATCCCTGCCAGGTCACAAACCGGAATCCAGGCGCCGGAATGGCCTCCAGCCGGATAGTGGCTTGTTTAAAAAACGGACCGCTCATGGCTTGCGTAAACGGTACGCCACTCATCACTACTTTGCCCTGCCCCGCTATTTGCATGGATACCTGCACGCTGTCCGGATTGCCAAATAGCTCCGT
This sequence comes from Saprospiraceae bacterium, assembly GCA_044347755.1. Classification (GTDB taxonomy): domain Bacteria; phylum Bacteroidota; class Bacteroidia; order Chitinophagales; family Saprospiraceae; genus M3007. The sequence goes on along the minus strand of JBIKUE010000106.1, from coordinate 12,893 downwards.
TAAATGCTTACGGTAATGAAAGGGGCGGTTGCTCAGAAATGTCTTGATCAAGGAAACATTTCCTTGCCAGGCCTGCATGGAAGGCGGGGTTTGCCAACGTCCGATATGCCGGGGCATATGAGGCTGAAGAAGGTTTTTCAGGCTGTCCACTACGCCAATGGTTACCTCTGACCGGTAAATGGTGTTCAGGTAGGCGGCAGAACGCTGCATAAACTCATCCCGAAACCCTGGATTTTGCAACATCCGGTTGAACAGCAGGGTGGCCCACTCGGGCAGGTTGCCGGACAGGCCCGCCAGTTTTCCAATGGTATTCACCTGAAAAGCATCGCCGCCCAATTGCCCGAAACCGTGTTCCAAGTCTGCCGCGATCCAGCGCCATTTGCCGTTGGCATCCCGGTTTCTCCAATACCGGTTGTTCAGATCGGCAATCTGATAACCGATGAACGCCCGGTGTATCAGGTAGTTGCAGTATTCATCCACATCCACCTGGCCGGCTACTTTGGCAAAAACGGCCGGATCGGCCAGGTCATTTTGTTGCACATAATCCATCAGGGCGGCAAAAGCATAGGGTTCGCCGGAGCTCACCTGCAGACTGTCTTCGAGGTAATCTATCTGGTTGGCGTTGATTTCATGATTGCTGGCCAGGTATTGCTCATCCAGTCGCTCCCGCAGCTCGTAAATGCCATGAAAGGCGCCGTTGATGAAAACGGCACAGGGCTGGTAGTCCTGATAGTCAATGTCCATTTTCCCTTTCACCAGATTTACGCCAAGACCATCGCGGAAATAGGCGGTATTGTAATCGTTGCCTCCGTTTCGGAGCAAAAAGGAGGTGTATTGTGCAATGGGCTTCCCTTTGAACAATGGATAACGGAGCGTTTCATCTCCATATTTTTCCCGGAATCTGACGGAAAGCGGGCGCTGTGGCAAATTGTAAATGGTGGTTCCAAACACCCGCAAACCCACCCCGGTAACAAAAGCCCTCTCTCCAGTGCCCGGTTCAAAATACTCCATAGTTGCGGGTATTTCCCGATCCTTGATGGCATTTTGCAGAATGCCAAAATCGAAGCCGTACAAGTTAGGCGCATTAGAACTAATAGAAAGGACGGGTAGTTGCAGGTTTTCGTTGATGAAATAGGTTCTGGTGACCACTTTGCCGGGCATCTTGCCAGGGGCATACAAGCGGGCTTTGATGCACAGATTCAGGTTCAGCGGAAAGCTGTCGGAAAAAACGGGCGATTGTTCATTGGGCGTACTGCCGTCAAAAGTGAACCGGATCTGTGCACCAGGCTCCTGGGTACTGATGTACAACATTTGTGGTCCGGCATAAAATCCTTCTTTTAAGGAAAATACAGGCTCACCGGCAGCTTCCATGACTGCTGAGCCATAAGGTGCATTGGGCGCGCCAGGTGTAGGAACCCCAAAATACCACCAGATGGAAGGATTAACCGGGCTGCGACCATAGGATACATCGTTGGCCTGTGTGCAATAGGTCAGTTGGTCGGTCAGGGTTCCCTGTGGGTTGAAAATGCCCACATATTCCCCATCCCCGCTCAACCGAAATCCGGCGTGTGCCATGGTCATGGTGACAACGGCATTTTTATAGTCAACAAATGCCGTGTCGCCCGGATGCTTGTTTTTACCATCGGTCCAGATCAGCAGATATTGGCCGGGCGCCAGCATGATATTGGGCAGGGCCCATTTTTTGGGGTCGGCAGCATCGTCGGTTAAGGTATAGCCGGAAAGGTTCAGCGGTGCTGCAGAAGCATTATGCAATTCTATAAAATCTGAAAACTCGCCAAAATCAGGATCGTAGGCAATGCTGGAATTCACGGCCAGGATTTCGTTGATCCGGATTTGAGCATGGGTAGTGGCGGTTAATAAAAGGAGCGCCGTGAGGATGGTATGGGGGAGTGTCATGGTGTCTTGGTGTTTTAGTGTTTTAGTTGGCGTTGGGCTGGGGATTACCACTAAGCCACTGAGGGCACTAAGAGGGCGTTCCCTTTGCGCACTTTGCGTTCTTCGCGGTGAACCCTTTGCAGTGAAATTAGTGCATTAAGTGTCTTAGTGGTAATAATCCAAAAGCTTTCTTTGTCAACTTATTCCTTCACAAATTTTCCAGCGAATGCGGATTTTTCTGTATTCAATTTGACCCAATAAACACCACGGGGCCAAGTAGGTATGTCTTCCCGGATCAAGGTGTTGACTGTTGTGTAGGTCGTTTGTCGCAGCAACCGGCCGTCTGTGGAATACAGTTGTACGGTTACAGGACCTGATACCGGCGACTTCAGGTGCAGGGTAATCTGGTCGTTAGTCGGATTGGGATATAAGCGCACCTCCAGGGGTACCGGCTCCCATGGAAGGCTGGAGGTATCCTGGTCGGAAACGGTCAAAAAAACCATGGTTTTGCGCACAAAACGAGCCGGCATGAGGTGCACGTACATGGAATCAAGTGTGCCTGTATTGTTCAGTGTGTGGGCGCCGAATTGCACCGGGTTGGACTCGTACATGCCTCCCAGGTAAAATCGGTTGTTGGCAAAAGCCATAATGGCTGTGCCTTCATCTGCATGAATGCCACCCATGGACCGGGCCCATAACTCATTCCCTTCAGCGGAATATTTGCAAACAAAAATCTGGGGATAGTAATAGTTGATATGAAACAAGTTAAGCAACGATTGTCCGGCGAAATGCAGGGTGTCGCTGAAAAAAGAACCTGTTACATATACATTACCCAAAGGATCTACACTGAGGCTTTTGGCCTGATCCAGACTAAAAAACTGGGTTTCTCCTCCGGCAGTTTTATGCCAGATGGTGTTGAATTGGGTATCCATTTTGAGTACGTGGATTTTGGAGTCTGATAATGGCCAGCCCCAGCCAATTCCATAGTTCATTTTTTCAGCGCAAGCGTACAGGTGATTGCCATGAATCTGAATATCATTATACTTTTGGAGACTGCCATTCATGTGGAGCTTCACAACAGATCCGGAAGGACTGTACCGTACGATAAAAGCAGCATTGGTGGTATCGTTTTGTAATTGTACGGAACCAAATTTGGCGGTACCCCATAAGCATCCTCCCAGGTAAACATCCTGATTGTCGCCAAGCGCCAGGGTATTTGCGGCCAAAATTCCGTTCCCTTGCATGGTTCCCTTTTGTTCCCAAACCTGATTGCCGGCGGCATCATACTTGCGCACAAAGGTGAACAAGGGCGACAGGGTCAGTTTGTCGCTCACATGCCCGGAAACATAGGTATTGCCGTACGCGTCTACCACCAGTCCGGTCACCTCGTCAAGATCGGATGTTCCAATTTTTTTGACCCAGGCAATGGTTTTGTCTGGATGATATCTTACCACAAATCCATCGACTTCACCACTGCAGATCAAATTGGTGTTGCCGATGGTCATCAATAAACTGCGAAAGTTCCCGGCAACGGCAAAACTCCCGTCAGTGGCTGCAGAGGCATGCGCAACAGCATCGCGGTCTGACCCGCCGAAAGATGCAGCCCAGAGGTATTGTCCGTTGGTATCCACCAGGGCCACATAGCCATCGGTCTGCCCGGCATTTTGTAAGGTTAGTGTACCAAGCGGAAGTGTTGGCGCCGCGAATGTTCCACTAACAAAAGCAGATGCGTTGTTATATGGACGAATGGAAGCAACGGTGGTATTGCTGTTGGGCGTGCCGAGGCTTTGGGCCAGTTTCCAGGATTGGGAATAGCCTGAAACAGACAAGAGAAGGAAGGAAATAATCGGAAAAATGGATTTACAGGTCATGGTATTTCTGTTGGATGAATTACATCAGGTGGAAGATGCCTGATTTCCAACAGCATGACGAAATGCCGGGCAAAAAGCGTTGGGCAGGAAATGGTTTTTTATTTCATTCAATCCACTATCCACCTGACTGTATGTCCTCAATATCGCTTACTTATCAATTCAGATTGCCCCAGGCCACGACTGGCCACCACAAAAAAAGCACTGAAATTTTCCTCGTTAAGATCAGTAAGGTTGGTACCTGGCCCCATCAGCTTGTTGATCATACGTGGCACTGTGTTCGAGTGGCCAACCACCATTATTCGTTTGCCACGGTTTTCTGTCAACTGACTTTGTAACCACGCAGTTTCAGCGGCAACTTCCCGGGGGTATAAGCTCCATGGTGATGTGTGGGCTCGTATCACTACGGCTTCGGCCGTTTTCTGGGTGCGCAGTTTATCGGTTGCAAATACCAGATTCAAACCGGCATTTTCCATGATACCGCCCAGTTTTGCAGCGCGTGCATATCCTTCGGGCGACAAATCAGGATTATCAGACTGGTCCAGTTTTTCGGCATGCCGAACAAAAAAGAAAATGGTCCACTCCGGGTCATTCCAATGCGGGATATCAGTGGTCTTGTAATCGGAAAAATGCAGTTTGCCATCGGCAACACGCACTACCTGGCAGGAATCACATCCGCAAAGGGCGAGGAGGGCAAGCAGGATGAGGGATAAAACAGTTTTTTTCATAAGTCATTAAGAGCGATTTAAAGTCAGTATTAATTAGGGTGTGCATTTTCAGACACACACTAATGGTGAACCAATTTAGTAACTGAAAAACTGAAGTGATGATTTTGGGGTTTGATTAGGCGTTTAGAGTGCGTTATACGGGACATAATAAGCGATAAACAACGAAATCAGGCGCCAAAAGCAACCTTCAGTTTTTTAGGGACTAAGTTGGTTCACCACTAAATGCTTTTTAATCGCACAGCGTGAACTGATGCAGAAAACGAGGAGTACAATACCGGAAAGGTATTGATCCATCACTAATAAGCCAAAATGTTGGTAGAGGGGCTACCGCACCATATTTAAAAAAGCTCCGCCCAACCAGTGGGATTCTGCTTTAATGAGGGTGTCCAGGGTAGAGTTGGCCTTGTGGGTAAACTTGCGAATATCGTTTACCACATTGCAGAAATGTTGGGATTGAGGGCAGTTATCCTGCACGGCTGCCAGTTCGTCGAGCACCTGAAGCACGGGCTCGAGTTCACGCTTTTTCCGATTGATAATAATCTGCCGGATCACGGTCCAGAGATCTTTTTCAGCATAATAGAGTTCCTTACGGCAGTTGGGAGATGCTTCCTTGTATATCAACCCCCAGTCCAGAAGCGACCGGAGATTCATGCTCACGTTACCGGTAGAAATATCTAGTTCCGACTTTACCTGATCTGCGCTTATGGGTTCGGGAGAGACCAGTAATAATGCATGTACCTGTGCCATAGCAGGGCTAATGCCCCATCCGCCGGCCATTTTGCCCCAGGATTCAATAAATTTTCGTTTGCCTTCTTGAAGGTCCATGATTTTGAAGGATAAAGGTATTGGATGCACATGAAATGCAAATTCCGGCATTTTGTTCGTGGAACGCGGTTTTTTTGGAACGCGGAGAACGCGGATGACGCGGATTTGGATGGGGAACGCGGATGACGCGGGTGACGCGGATTTGGATGGGGAACGCGGGTGACGCGGATTTGGATAGGGAACGCGGATGACGCGGGTGACGCGGATTTGGATGGGGAACGCGGATGATGCGGGTGACGCGGATTTGGATGGGGAACGCGGATGATGCGGGTGACGCGGATTTGGATAGGGAACGCGGATGACGCGGATGACGCGGATTTTTTCTTGCTGCCTGCGGCAGCAATGTCACGTGAATAATCAAACCGAACGTGCTCTGCGAAAATCTGCGGGAAATCTGCGAAATCTGCGGGAAAACAAAATTTGCACAAAAACTAATCCACAGGAAACCAGAAGGCACGCTGCTATTTCTAACTCTTGTACCTTTGCCGCTTGATGCGATATTTTCTCACGCTCTCTTATTTAGGATCACGGTACGCTGGTTGGCAGGTGCAGCCCAATGCAATTTCGGTGCAGGCAACGCTGGAATCGGCATTAAGTACCATTTTGCAGGAAAGTATAGAGGTAACCGGATGTGGCCGCACAGATGCCGGTGTCCATGCCAGTTACTATGTGGCTCATTTTGAGGCAGAAAAAAAATTACCAACCAGTTTCCTTAACGGTATCAACAGTTTATTGCCTCCGGATATCGCCATTCACCAGGTGCAACTTGTAGCGGCTGATGCCCATTCCCGTTTTGATGCCTACGAGCGCAGCTATGAATACCATCTGAGCCTCCGGAAAGACCCATTTACGACCCAGACGGCCTGGTTTTATCCCATGCACCATCAGCTGGATTTTGACAAAATGCAGGAGGTTGGCGCACTTCTTCTATCGTTTGAAGACTTTTATCCATTTTGTAAAACCGATAGTGGTTTAGAGCGTTATCATTGTACCCTTCAAAAGGCGTTTTGGGAAAAGCGTCCGGAAGCACATCGTTGGGTGTTTCATATCACCGCAAACCGTTTTCTCAGAGGCATGGTGCGACTGATTGTTGGGGCATGCATCCAGGCAGGCAAAGGCCAGCTCGCGTTGGAGGACATCCGGGAGGCGCTGGAAAAACAAACCCACCTGAAAAAAAACCTAAGTGTTCCTGCGCACGGACTATTTCTCACCGATGTGAAATACCCATAGTAAGCGCCTATTTTTGCTATATGACCTTTTCCTCCAAACTCATCGAAAAAGCAGTAGAGGCTTTTGCCACCCTTCCCGGCATTGGTCGTAAAACAGCACTCCGATTGGTGCTTCACTTGCTGAAACAGGAAAAAAATTCCACGGAACAGTTTGCCAGTGCCCTTGTAGCTATGCGGGAAGGTATCCGCGAATGCCGTCAATGTCATAACCTCTCAGACGAAGAAGTGTGCCAGATCTGTGCTGATCCACGTCGCGATAAATCGCTGGTTTGTGTGGTAGAAAACATACGCGATTTGATGGCAATTGAAGACACCGGCCAGTTTCGGGGTCAGTATCATGTATTGGGCGGCATCATTTCTCCCATTGAAGGGGTTGGGCCGTCTGATTTGAATATTGATTCTCTGGCTATTCGTGTTCAGCAGGGTGAAATCCGTGAAGCAATTATGGCCATCAGCCCAACCATTGAGGGAGAAACTACGATATTCTATCTGTCCAAAAAACTTCAACCGCTGGGCGTGCAGGTAAGCACTATTGCCCGGGGAGTATCCTTTGGCGGTGATCTGGAATATGCTGACGAGCTCACGTTGGGCCGAAGTATTGTAGCACGAACCCCATATGCTGGCAGATAGATCGCCCTGATATTCTATGGATCTGCTGGTAAAATTCCCGCACCAATGCGTACTTTTGCCCCCGGTTTGACCTGCCTTTAATAGTCAAAACCCGGTGGCTCCCAAACCTCATCATAGCCTTTCTCCCTGTAACCTTCTCAGAATATAGTCTTGATTGACTTGCGTTTATGAAACAATCCACCATCAAAGATTCGATTTCAATAAGCGGCGTAGGCCTGCATACCGGCCGAAATGTAACGCTTACCTTTAAACCGGCTGATGCCAATCACGGGTATCGTTTCCAGCGTATAGACTTGCCGGAACAGCCCATTATTCCCGCAGATGTAAAGTTGGTTTTCTCTACCAACCGGGGTACTACCCTTAAAAGTGGCGAAGCCCAAGTATCTACCGTTGAGCACGTGCTTTCTGCGTTGACTGGTTTGGGTATTGATAATGTGTTGCTGGAGATAGATGGTCCTGAAATGCCCATTATGAATGGAACTTCCATGCCGTTTGTTGAGGTGCTTGAAAAGGCAGGACGAGTGGAATTAGCCACAGAACGCGAATATTTTGAGATTACAGAACCGATCTCCTATAAGGATGAAGTAACCGGCACAGAATTGCTGGCCCTCCCTTCTGATCATTTTGAGGTTACCACCATGATTGATTTCAATTCTACGGTATTAGGGCCTCAGTTTGCAGCCTTGAATGACCTGAGTGAATACGTGAGTGAAATTGCGCCTTGCCGCACGTTTGTTTTTCTGCACGAATTGGAAAAGTTGCTGGATCTGGGTTTGGTGAAAGGCGGCGACCTGGATAATGCAATCGTTATTGCGGATCGTCGGATGGATCAGGATGAGTTGGATAGTCTGGCCAAAAAGATGGGAAAACCCAGCATTAAGATTGAATCGGAAGGTGTGCTCAACACCATAAAACTTCATTTTCCGAACGAGCCGGCCCGCCATAAGTTGTTGGATGTCATAGGCGATCTGGCGTTGATTGGGAAACCGATCCGGGGTAAAATAGTGGCCACAAAGCCGGGCCATACAGCCAATATTGAGTTTGCTAAAATCCTTAAAAAACAACTGATTGAAAAACGCAAGCTCATGGGCATTCCGAAATATGACCCGGAAAAAGAGCCCGTGTTGGATGTCAACCAAATCATGGAAATCCTGCCACACAGGTATCCATTTTTGATGTTAGACAAGGTTATAGAGATCAGTGACACGCATATTGTTGGCGTAAAAAACATTACCCTAAACGAAGGACTCTTTCAAGGGCATTTTCCCGGCAATCCGGTTTTTCCCGGGGTGTTGCAAATTGAAGCCTTGGCGCAAACCGGAGGGATTCTGGCATTGCATGCCATGCCTGACAAAGGCAATTGGGATACTTATTTCCTGAAAATAGACAATACCAAGTTTAAAGCAAAAGTGATACCTGGCGATACACTGATTCTGAAAATGGAACTGCTGGAACCTATTCGCCGGGGAATTGTACATATGCAAGGCACGGCATACGTTGGAAGCAAGATTGTTTCTGAAGGAGAATTGACTGCTCAGGTGGTACGTCGTACCAAAGACTCACCCGCCGGAGCCTAAAACTAAAAAACCACGCTTAACCATGACCTATATCGATGGCTTCCGCGATGTACACCCTAAGGCCCGAATCGGCAATAACGTCCATATTGGAAATTTCACTACCATTCAGGAGGATGTAACTATTGGCGACAATTGCTGGATAGGTCCGAACGTGACGATTATGAACGGGGCACGGCTGGGAGATAATTGCCGGGTATATCCGGGATCCGTATTGAGTGCCCCTCCTCAAACCAAGGGACACCTGGATGAACCTGCCACACTTGAAATTGGCTCAGGAACCATTATCCGTGAATGTTGTACCCTGAATCGGGGTAATCTGAACTTTGAAGGTGTCACGGCGGTAGGTGAAAACTGTCTCATCATGGCCTATGTACACATAGCTCATGATTGCAGGGTTGGACATGATTCGGTCCTCGCCAATAATGTAACCCTGGCTGGCCATATTGAAGTGGGGGAGTGGGCTACTTTGGGTGGAATGGTTGCGGTACACCAGTTTGTGCGTATCGGAGCACAGGTCATGGTAGGAGGCGGATCACTGGTGCGCAAAGATGTGCCGCCGTTTATTACTGCTGCCCGGGAACCCTTATGCTACGCAGGTATCAACTCCATTGGCTTGCGTCGAAGAGGATTCAGCAAGGAAGAAATGCACCATATCGAAGACATTTATCGTATCTTGTATGTAAGAGGCAATAGTGTTAAAAAGGCGCTGAAAATCATTGAAACAGAAATTCCGGACAGCGCACTCAAGACCCAAATAGTGGAATTTGCTACCAGTTCCAAACGAGGCATTATAAAAGGCTACCGGGCGTGAACATTCAGGTACAAAATATCGGGAAACGTTACAGACTTGAATGGATCTTCAGGGGCTTGAACCAGACCTTTCGGGCGGGTGACCGCTGGGCGATTCTGGGCCCGAACGGCTCCGGAAAATCAACCCTCATGAAGGTGTTGTCGGGCCATTTAAGCCCCTCAAAAGGGGAGATCGCTTATTGGCACCATGAGCAGAAGGTTAAAGAGGAGGATATGTATAAAAAGGTGGGCTACGCCGCCCCTTATATTGAGCTGATTGAGGAGCTTACCCTGGAAGAAGCCTTGCGTTTCCATGCCAAACTTAAACCGCTTCTGCCTGGATTTTCACCCGCGGCATTGTATGATCTGCTGGCCTTACCCAAAACCAGACAAAAAGAGATCAGGTTTTTCTCCTCAGGGATGAAACAACGGCTAAAATTAGTCTTTGCCATCTGTTCAGACACCCCCATATTGCTACTTGATGAGCCGGCTACTAACCTCGATGTGCAAGGCATTGAGTGGTATAAACGCCTGATAGCGGAATATGCAGCTCAGAGATTGGTCATCATCGCTTCCAACGACCCCCACGACGCGGAATTCTGTCCAAATCACCTGAATATACTCGATTTTAAGTAGAACGTCTACCGTCTACCGTCCACCAAAAACTTTACAGGTAAGTACTGTGATGTCGTCTGGCCAGGGTTCGCGGCCGCGGAATACTTCAAGGTGATGCAGGAGCTTGGTATTCAGGTCTTTGGCGCCTTCCTGTGCATGCCCCTCCAGGAAGTGCAACAGTTTTTCTTCACCGAACTCATCTCCTGCAGAATTACGTACTTCAGTAAGGCCATCCGTATAAGAAAAGATCATGGCTTCATCAGACAGAACGATATCCCCTATTTCCAGAAAAGGCAATTCGGGTAGCCAACCCAGGGAGGTACTACCGTTTTTGAGCAAGGTAGTAGTGCCCTTGCAGAGTAATACCGGTGGGGTATGGCCGGCATTTACGTAATGGAGTCTGCGCGTGTTTGAATCATATCTGGCTATGAACAAGGTAATGAATTTATCGCCCTGTGTAACATTGTACACGGCAGCATTCAATTCATGGACAATTTCCTCCAGGGTAGGGCGGCGTGTGATCAGCGCCCGGAAGTTAGCCTGGAAGTTGGCCATCAGCAGCGCGGCAGCAACGCCTTTACCGGTTATATCGGCAATACAAAATGCAATCTGTCCATCCGGGAATTCTACTACGTCGTAGTAGTCGCCACCAACGGCAAAGTGCGGCTTATAAATGCTGGAAAATTGGTAATTACTTCCTGAAGGGAGCCGCCAGGGCACCAAAGTGCGCTGAATTTCTGCGGCCACTTCCAACTCACGGTTCACTACTTCCTGGCGCATGCGTTCCTTGAAAAGACGCTTGTTTTCAATGGCTACCGCAATGACATTGGTAATGGTGGTTACAAACTGCACCTTGTTATACACATCATCATCATCCTTAAATCCGCCAATAAAAGCGTAGGCAATAGCTTCATTTTTATGGAGTACAGGAATCACCAGATCGAACTCACGTATCAGCGGATGGTCGGATTTTTCCAGTCCCTGGGTAGAACGATAGCGATCCAACTCAATACTGACATCATGTTCCAACAGGCTTTCATCAATACCCAAATGGGTTTTACATTCCCAAACGCCGTTATCACGCAAAAAGAGGCACATTTTGCGGAGTTCCATCTCCCACCGCAAAAAGGTGTTGTACATATTAAACAGGTCGGCTGCAGCAACGTTATCGTTGATGGCCTGCGTAATGGCCAGCAAGCTGTTTATTTGCAGCTGCTTGAGGCTCACATCACGCTCCAGTTTTTCTATGCGCGACAAAGTGCGTTTTATTTCGTGCAATTCAGGCATGAAACCAGTTTTGGCAAAATTGTTCTTAAAATTTGCCGCCCCAAGGTACACAGGTAGAGATTTTCCGCATCTCTTTTCGTATAAAAACGAAAACTTGGTGACATTTGCACCCGGAAACCATTCGTTACATTAGCCACATTCACCACATTAACCACATTAACCACATTAATCACATTATATGGAAGACGTACAATCAATTCTGGCCGAAGCAGAGGCCCACATGAAAAAAGCTTTGGAACACCTTGACCACGAACTCGTTAAAATCAGAACCGGAAAAGCTTCCACCAGTCTGGTTGCCGATCTGATGGTTGATTACTACGGTTCTCCTACTCCAATCACTCAGGTGGCTAACCTTCAGGTGAGCGATTCCCGCACGATTATGATTCAGCCTTGGGAACGCAATATGGTTGGACCCATTGAACGGGTCATCATCAATTCCAACCTGGGGATTACCCCGCAAAATGACGGCGAATGTATCCGCCTGTCTGTACCACCGCTCACCGAAGAGCGCCGTAAAGAGTTGGTGAAAAAAGCCAAGCATGTTGGCGAAGAGAGCAAAGTTGGCGTACGAAACGCCCGCCACAAAGCGCTGGAACATCTCAAAAAAGCTGTAAAGGACGGGTTGCCGGAAGACGTGGGCAAACGCAAGGAAACCGAATTGCAAAATCTCGTTAATAAATACGTGGAAATCACCGAATCTGTGGTAAGCACCAAAGAGAAGGAGATTATGACCGTTTAATTCAACAATGGTATGTATATTATCATGCCATCGTTCATCGCATCATCGTTAATTCACACATGAACCTAGACAAGTATCTCGTTGTTCCCGGAGCACCCGGTGTGCACAAACTGGTAAACAGCCGCCCAAACGGCGTAATCATTGAAGACAAAAAAGAAGGCCGCGTCCGCTTCGTTCCCGTTCGCCAGCAACAAATCACACCACTGGCTACGGTGGCTGTGTATACATTTACGGATGAAGGAGAAGGCACGGTGCCATTGGTGGATGTATTCCAGAAAATGCTGGATTTACATGAGTCTACTCCACCTGTTGATCCCAAGGCTGCAAGCGCTGATTTGCGGGCATACTTTACGGCTGTGCTCCCTGATCATGACCGCGACCGGGTGCATATTGGCGATATCCAGAAATGTATCAAATGGTACAATTACATGCGCGAGTTTGGTGTTTTTGAAGACGCCAGGCGCGAAGCGGAAAAGCTCGCTTCGGAAACAGCTGCCGAAGAGACACCAGTAGTGGCTGAAGAGGTAGCTGCCCCGGCACAGGAGGAAAAGCCAGCTAAAAAGGCTGCTAAAGCGAAGAAATAAGGCGCGAATGACACTAAGGCGCGAAGACGCGAAGGCACTAAGGCGCGAATGACACTAAGGCGCTAAGACGCTAAGACGCGAAGACGCTAAGGCGCGAAGTTTTTTAAAAAACTGATTAAAGCGAAG
>JBIKUE010000108.1:0-15538 GCA_044347755.1 Saprospiraceae bacterium | reverse complement strand
TTAGAGAAGCAGGAGGTATTGGGCACGACCCAGGTCAGTCCAACTGCAGTCAAGAGGGTAGCAACAACCATTTTGGCGAAGTGACCTTTGAGAGCGATGGCTGGTTGTTCGGCAATAACGACTTCGACCAACTTAACTTCTCCCCGGGAAAGGTTTACCGTCTTCAGAACGGGTCTGTTCAGACAATCAATGCGGGCGGGAACCTGAACGCGGTGAGTACGGGTTGCGATAACTTTATAACCATTATAGGTTGCCAGGCTGGTGGGGTTCAGGCAACTTTCAATAAAGCTACGGACGAGATTTTGGAATATGTAACGGTAATGGACGTGGCTGTAGATGGCGGTGGGGTGTTTTATGCACTCAACGGGGTGGATTTGGGGAACAACACTGGCTGGGATTTTGTACCGGTTATGCCGCGCAACTTATATTGGGTAGGGGGTGACGGGGATTGGATGGACAAAAATCATTGGTCTTTGACAAGCGGCGGCAGCGGCGGAGAATGTATTCCCACGGCTTATGACGATGTGTTTTTCGATGTGAATTCTGGCTTTGAACCGGGAGATGAAGTGGTACTTAACCAGAACCTTTCCTATTGCCACGATATGACTTGGACCGGAGTGTTAAACTCCCCTACCATGCGGGATTTGGGCAGCGGCCAGAATCTGAATATTTATGGCTCTTTGACCCTTGACCCTGGGATGGTGAGTAGTTTTTATGGTCAGTACCACTTCCGTGCTAAAACACTTGGCAATACCATTTTCTGTGCTGGCTTGTCGCTTGGTGGGGAAGTATATTTTGAGGGTTTTGGAGGGGAGTGGGTTTTGCAAGATGAGTTCCGCGCGTTGCAGAATGTTATTCATTTGAATGGCATTTTGCGAAGCAATGACCAGACGATGCGGGTCTTTGGGTATTGGAACCCGAGTTGGTACGGACCGTATGGGGTCCCGGAGTTTTATCTTGGCGTTTCGGATCTTCATTTTGAGAACTACCGGGAAGCATATTTTAGCCATTATCAACCGACGGGGTTAGATGCTGATCAGTCTCATATTATATTTGAAAACGGTGGTTTTTTGTGGGGTAGTGGCCATGATTTTTTCAATGTCACATTTAAGGTTAATCAAGGCTACGGATTATACTGCAACGTGTTGGGTAAACTTCTATTTGAGGATTATGGCTATTATTCTGGTAGCCAACATTATGTGCACGAAGTTGAGTATCGGAAATCTGGGAGGTTTTTCGGGAACGACAACCATGTAGATATTGCCCTGTTTAGAGAAGCAGGAGGTATTGGGCACGACCCAGGTCAGTCCAACTGCAGTCAAGAGGGTAGCAACAACCATTTTGGCGAAGTGACCTTTGAGAGCGATGGCTGGTTGTTCGGCAATAACGACTTCGATCAACTAACCTTCTCCCCAGGGAAAACCTACATAGTCCAACATGGTACCACCCAAATCATTTCCCCGCTCGGCAACTTCATCGCCGAAGGCTATGGTGGGTTCCCAATAGAAATCAAATCCTGCCAACTCGGCCAACAAGCCATCCTCCATAAAGACGGAGATCCCATTTGCCTTGATTTCCTATACATGACCGATATCGCCGCCACCGGCACAGGCTTCACGTATGCCGGGGCGAATAGCGACGATGTCTTCAACAACACCGGCTGGATTTTTGCAGCCTGTCCGCCTTGTGTATCCAATCCTGAGCCCGCGCCGGCACTAGATCCCGCAAGCGTCACCTCGGTTCAGTGCAATGGGCAAGCCAGTCTGATACTGGCCAATCTGCCTGCCGGATATGAAGCAGTTTGGTTTAATGCGGATCAATCACTGGAGTTATATGCCGGCGAGTCCAATCTTTTTGAGCCATTTGTTTTTCAAAATACCACTTTTTACGGCGCCACCAGGGAATTGGCCACGGGCTGTTTGAGCGAATTGCTGGAGGTTCAGGTATCGGTAATCAACCAACCGCCCACCGCATTATGCCAGGATGTAACCATTCAGTTGGGCTCCGGCGAATGTGAAGCGAACCTCGATGCCGCTGATGTAGATGCCGGTTCGGCGGATGATTGCGGTATTCCCGTACTTGAAGTTCTACCAGTAGTTTGCCCAATTGGCGTCACCACCGTAACGCTTACCGTAACAGACACCATTGGACAAACCGCCACTTGTACGGCGAATGTTACGGTACTGGAATTTTCTAATCCTTCACCTTCATTGGAATGTGATGATTTGGTAACAATATCTTTTGAAAACGTTTGTTCAGATTGCCTAACAGCAGATAAGGCACTAATTGGGGGGCCATACCACTGTTTTGACGATTATGTCGTGGAAATAGACCGTACCCCTCCGTTCGGCAATGGGCCATGGGTACCGGCCTGCGTAGGGAATGCAGATTTGGGGAAGACCTATCAGTTTCGGGTAACAGACCCTGAAACAGGTAATAAATGCTGGGGGAATGTAAGAATTACTGACCCATTGCCACCAATATGTACTCCTCCACCTAGTATTGCTGTACCCTGCGATCAATTTGACCCCAGACTGGAAGCCTACAAGGCCACAGTGTCTGATAATTGCTGCTTGAATCCCAATGCGGTGTATCAAGGGCAAATTGGATTGATTCATTCCGCTAACTACCAGCAGTTTGATACCGTCTGCAACATAGGAACCTTAAATAGAACTTTCACAGCCATTGACTGTGGAGGAAATACAAGTACTTGTTCACAGCAGATTGTTGTTTCCCCTTCGCAGAAGTATTATATACGCTTCCCCAATGATACTCTTGTACAGCAATGTAATGCAACAGCTTCTTATGGCGAGCCTGAATACTTGAGTCTGGGTTGCGAATTACTCGGATTTAACTTTGACGATCAAATAAATCCTGCTTCACCATCAGGCTGCTATCAAATTGAAAGAACCTGGAAAGTGTTGAATTGGTGTACCTATAATCCAAACATGGATTGCGACACCATTCCCAATCCAATGCCAGAAATAGATCCCAATCACCCGGATAACTTCAATGGGCCCATTGTTTCGGCCTGCAATGCCACTGGGCTTTGGGCCGCTACCAATACCAGGATAACGCCTTCAGATCCGGCACCTACCAATTTTTGCAGCTTTTGGTCCTCAAACGCTAATTGTTATCAATACACCCAACACATCATTGTGGACGATAATGAACCGCCTGTACTCAACTGCCCGGATACTTATGATGTAGTACTGGACAACCAGGGTATGGCCATTTTGACGGTACAGGATGTAGGTGTTAGCTATTCTGATAACTGTACTTCAGATAATGATCTTGTTGTACTGGCGTTTCAACCACTTTTGTTTGATTGCGAGGATCAGGGTTTGCAAACTTCAGTGTCAGTTCAGGTGTTTGACCTCTGCAATAACCTGAACGAATGTGAAATCACCATAAACGTACTTCCTACCATTTTCTGTGGCGGATCTATAAGTATTCAGGATCCTTGCAGTTGCAAGAACAACGCAACCAATCAGGACGATGGCCAATTCTACGAAAGGGTGCTCATCCAGTCTGCGCCGGGAAAAACCTGGACGCTGGTGGTCAATAATGGACTTTATGATGTCTCAAGTCCGGCCCCACCAGCCTCGCCCTTGATTATCCCAACAGGGACAACCTTTCTGGAACAACCATCCGGCAGTGGCTTTTATTATCTGGAGGGCTTACACGTAGATAACCTAGGGTATAGCATAACTGCAGTCAGTGAAACCAATGATACACTCAGTATTGGCAATCAGTGCGCATATCCCAATCCTGTCATACTTTCGAATTTCCCGGATGTCTTCTGTCCTTTTGATGCCCCAGTTCCTTTACTTGGAGATCCGGGGGATCCCTTTGTCGAAAGTGCTGAGTTTTTGATCAGGGGAGCAACTATCGAAGTATACAATGCTACCCAGTTTTACCCAACTTACGGTCCCGGCACTTATGAAATCTGGTATAGGATTAATGGTGGCGCCCCCAAAGCCAATGGCGATGATGATCCTGGCTGCTATATCGAACTTCTTCAAACGGTAATCGTAGGAGATTATCCGGTGCTAACTTGTCCGCAGGATATTACCACGAACACTGACCCGGGACTTTGCTCGGCTATTGTAAACGGGCTTTCACCTCAAATTGACTCGAATGATTGCTCTGGTCAATTGGAATATCGGATTGACGGTGTTCCCGGACTGTTTTATGGAGATGCATCTGGTACGGAGTTCCAGTTAGGTTCCACATATGTCAATTATGTTTTCCGGGTAAATGGCCAATATGGTGCAGATTGCTCGGTGAGGGTTACGGTGCAGGATCAGGAACCGCCCGTAATTTCCTGTGATTCCATAGTGCAAGCCAATGATCCCGGACTCTGTTCCTACCAGGTTTCGGGCACGGCATTTGATCCATTAGTGACGGATAATTGTCCCGGTCCATACCTCACGCACCATGATTATGCACCGGCGCCTAATCAAAATACACTGGCTGGCGCCACCCTCCCCGTAGGCACAACTCAGGTGCTCTGGACTACGAATGACGCATCGGGAAATCAGAGTTCCTGTTTGCAAACGATTTGGATTGAAGACGTTGAGCCCCCGGCCTTCCTGAATTGTACCGGTCAAATGGTTATGGTTGGTAATGATCCTGATCAATGCGCCGCTAAAGTAAACTGGATGCCTCCTGCAGCCGTTGACAACTGCGGGATTCCAATTTTGGAACAAATCATAGGGCCTCCTTCCGGCTCGGTGATCCCGGTTACCTGTCCTGCTTTGCCTACATTGATTTCGTACAGGGTTACAGATACTTATGGTAATTATGCTGAGTGTTCTTTCGAAGTCATGGTCGTTGACACCGAACGCCCCAACTTTGACCCCGATATCCTCATGCCCGGAAATACCACGGTAGATTGCAACGCCATACCGAGCAACGATGTTTATCACGGCCTGGTGTTAGGACCGCTCACGAATGACGATGTAAACGATAACTGTACGCCAGCCGATAGTCTGGAGATTCAGTTTTCCGAAACCAGTACGCAACTCTCTGATCCGGCATTGTGTGGCTACTATGACTACTCCCTTACCCGTACCTGGTCCATCACCGACTGTGCCGGGAACCAACTGGCACACACCCAACTGATTCAGGTACAGGATACCACGAAACCTGTGGCGATTTGCCTGCGGGATACCGTGATACTCGATGACTTCGGCCAAGCCATCCTGGATGCTTCGAACCTTGCCCGATTGTCTTACGATAACTGTGCCACGAACTTCCTAAGTTTTTCCGCCAGTCAAACGGCTGTTTCCTGCGCGGATTTGACGGCAAGTCCCTTGCAAATATTCATTACCGTATCTGATCCATGCGGTAATTCCTCTACCTGCGTGGCATGGGTAGATGTGATAGAGGGCAACGGAAAGTGCACGCCTGAGTATGATTTCAGCGGTTCCGACCCCTGTGTGTGCCTGGACAATGCCACTACGCAGGATAATGGTCAGTTCTCTGAACTGATCCAGATCCATGCCCTGGCCGGACAAACCTGGACGTTTATTTCCGGAACCGGATTGTATCTTTCCACCAGTCCGGCACCTCCTTCAGCGCCATTGCCTGTTCCCAATGGCACAGTATTGACCAACGGACAATTCGATGGACTGAATAATGACGGAGATAATCTCACCGATGAACTGGACGAGCGCGTGTTTTACACCCTTAATGCCCGCCATATTGACGGACAAGGCTATTCAGCCTTGATTCAAAATGCGCAGGGCAACCAGATTCAACTGGAAAATATGTGCTATTATCCATCGCCCTATTTCACGGATGAGTTGTTTGCTAACGAACCGCTTTGCCTTGGATCTGCGCCATTTACCATCAAGGTTGCTGAATACAACAACGCCGCTGGCAGTATTGTACAGGGCTCCGTGATGGTAAACGGCATACCGACCACCGTATTTGATGCTTCTGCATTAGGCTTGGGCGCACATACCATTATGGCAATTTATGATGCCGGCCCGGCGCAGCCCTTCTTGCGCATCAACGGCGTGGTAGTGGAAGGAAGTGAAGCCGAAGCCTTAGCAGATCCGGGATGCAAACAAAAGATCACCAAGGTGGTCAATGTGGTGGAAACTCCTGTGACGCTCATTTGTGATGATTTGGTTCATGTGGCTATTGATGAAGATTGTCAGGAATCGCTAAATCCCGATGAAGTATTGGAGGGCACCTATTATTGCCTGGACGATTACATCGTTGAAGTAGATAAAACCCTGCCCTACGGCAATGGTCCCTGGGTTCCGGCCAATCTCAATGCTGCAGATATTGGAAAACAATACCAATATAGAGTGGTACGCATCACTGGCTCTGCCAATATATGCTGGGGTGAAATCAAGATGGAGGACAAGTTGACGCCAAAATTGATCTGCCCGGCAGATATCACCATAGCTTGTAGTGAATCCACTGACCTTGGCAATACGGGCAATGTATCGGTGACAGATTGTAGTGGCTACACCACTGTAGTGGACGATGTATTTGAAGACAATGGCGAATGTGGCGCGCCACGCGGACAGATTCACCGAACCTGGCTGGTCACGGATATATGGGGGAATCAATCGGCTTGTAACCAGCGAATTACCCTGGAAGCGTTTGAATTAGTGCATGTAGACATGCCTGATGATGTAACGGTGGATTGCGAGACCGCTTATCTCAATCCCGGAGCCATTGGCCCTAATGTAACGGGTCGGCCTAGTATCAACGGAGCGCCTATCGGATTAGGCGGATATTGCGCCGCATCTATTTCCTACGCCGATGAGCGGTTTGACATTTGCTCCGGCAGTTATTCCATTCACCGAACCTGGAAAGTGAGCCATGAATGTTTGCCCCTGGGGCCGGATAATCCGGTGGTGCATACGCAGCGAATCAGGGTCAAGGATTTTGGAGGTCCGGCTTTTGTTTGTCCGCCGGCGGTTACGGTTTCCACTAATCCTTATGAATGTTGTGCGACCGCCGCTCTGCCCAGCATGATCGTATCGGAGGGCTGCTCCAATATTTCAAATCTGGAAGCCAAGGTAACTGGTACCGATCCCAATAATGGCAATACCATCACCTTTACGGTTAATGGGTATTTGGAGGATTTCCCGGGCAATAACTATTGGAATCCGGATACCATGGCGGTGTTCAACTACACACAGTGTATGCCATTGGGTAATTATACGGTGCAGTACAAGGCGCAGGATGATTGCAGCAATATATCTTATTGCCAATTTGTATTAACAGTAGCGGACTTGACGCCACCTGCGGTTTCTTGCGATCAGGTAACCCAAGTAGCTTTATCGGATAATGGGATTGCTTTCATTCCTGCTGCGAACCTGAATGACGGCACCACGGACAACTGCTGCCTGGATCGCTTCGAGGTGCGCCGTATGGATGGTGGTGCTTGCACGGGTGCCGACTTTGCTCCAGAGGTTAAGTTCTGCTGCTCCGACATTGGCGACACGGTAATGGTAGTGTTCCGCGCATGGGATTGCCATGGCAATTACAACGATTGCATGGTATCCGTACTGGTGGAAGACAAGATCAAACCGGTGTGCCAGTCACCTGCTAATGTATCGGTGAACTGCGAGAACTTCGATCCGAGTCTGTGGAGCTATAGCATCCCGGATGTGACAGATAACTGCTGCCTTGACAGCACTAAGGTGTTCCTTGGCCAAATCGGCCTGACGCATTCAGTAAGTTATGCCCAGTTCGACACGGTGTGCAGCAAGGGTACGATCACGCGCACATTCCGGGCGTTCGACTGCTCGGGTAACTCCAGCCAGTGCACCCAGCGGGTGTTTGTGAACTATCTGCAGGACTACTTCGTGAAGTTCCCGAACGATGTGATCGTAACGGTATGTGATGGTACGGGCAACTTCGGCGATCCGATCTTCTTCGGTGAGGATTGCGAGTTGCTGGGCGTATCACATGTAGACGAGGTGTTCACCGTGGTGCCGGATGCCTGCTTCAAGATTGAACGCACCTGGCAGATCATCAACTGGTGTACGTTCAATCCGAACCTGCCGTTCATTGAAGTGCCGAACCCGAATCCGAACTCGGTCACAAACCATCCGAGCAACCTGCCCGGCCCGACGGTATCGGCTTGCGGAACGATCGTGCCATGGGCTCCTACGGTGGTGAAGATCAACCCGACGGATCCAACAGCAACGAACTACTGCACGTACTATCAGGCGGATGCCAACGGCTACAAGTACAAGCAGATCATCAAGATCATTGACGGCCAGGCGCCAACAGCAACGTTCGTGCAGCCAACCTGCGACAATCAAAACTGGAACACAGCCAACCGTTCCGATCTGTGGAATGAAATGTACTGGTGGGATAATGGTATCCAGACACATGATTTGTGCGAGGAACCCACTGACCTGTGCATCACAGCTACAGATGCTTGCTCAGGCTCCAATGTCAATATCGAATACTTGCTGTTCCTTGATCTTGATGGCGATGGTACAATGGAAACGGTTGTGAACTCCGTTAACACTGGTATTGCCGGTCTGGGCTGGAACAACATCCTGTACAACAACCTGAACACACCGAACTTCTCCGGCGGCACGCCTCGTGCATTTGACGAGCGTCTGGTGCCGAACAACCAGAAATTCGGGTTCTCCATTCAGGAAGTAGTGCTCGGTACGAATAAAACCGCTTGTGTACGCTGGAACACTCAGGCAGCGCAGAACACCTATGTAGCGCCTGAGCTTCCTCATGGCACACACAAGATCAAGTGGTTTATTACAGATGGCTGCGGTAACAACAGCGAGTACGAGTACACGTTCACGGTGAAGGATTGCAAGGCGCCGACGGTGGTATGCATCAACGGTCTGAGCGTGAATATCATGCCAACCGGAATGATCACGCTCTGGGCCAGCGACCTGCTTCAGTACACCGAGGATAATTGTACCCCTCCGGGCCTGCTTAGGATCGGTATCCGCAAATGCGGTACGGGCACGGGCTTCCCGCTGGATGCTCAGGGCAATCCTGTGACAGATGTGATATTTGATTGCACGGAAATCGGTACACAATGTGTGGAATTGTGGAGCATGGATGCAGCCAGCAATGCCGATTATTGCGAGACGTATGTGATCGTACAGGACAACCTGGGTAATTGCGGTGGTGGCAATCCGGTGGTGGTGTCGGGCGCCTTGAAAACCACTGAACAGGAAGGCGTTGAGGAGTCCATTGTGTACGTGGAGGGTTCAAATCCTTGGATTCCAAGCTTTACCATGTTTGATATGACCAATGCAGATGGATATTTTGATTTCTGGCAGAATATCCCCTTTGGATCGAACTTTACGCTGACGCCAAAACGTGACGACAACCCGTTGAACGGCGTAACCACATACGATTTGGTGCTGATATCCAAGCACATATTGGGATTGGAGCCGCTGAATAGTCCCTACAAAATGATCGCTGCAGACGCCAATAAGTCCGGTTCCATCACCACATTCGACGTAGTGGAAATCCGGAAATTGATCCTGGGCATATACCAGGAGCTACCGAACAATGAGTCGTGGCGTTTTGTAGATAAATCCTTCGTATTCCCGAATGTGAATAACCCGTTCCAGACCATATTCCCGGAACAGATCGTGGTAGATACTTTCCTGCAAAACCTTCACAATCAGAACTTTATCGGGGTAAAAGTGGGAGATGTGAATCAATCGGCGGTGCCAAACTTGTTGTCGCCGGTGGAAGAACGCACAACCGGAACAGCAATATTCGATGTTATTCACCCCACTTCATTTGGAGAAAGGTTGGAGGTGCTGCCGGGTGAGGAGTTTGACGTAACCTTTACCGCCGCCCAACCTTTGCAGGGCTTCCAGTTCACCCTCATGCATAATGGCCTGAAAACCATAGACGTCCAGGAAACAGACGGTATCACTGCCGGCAACTTCGGCACCATCTTCGAAGGCGCCACCACGGTATCTGTGGACGGGCCACAGTCATTCACGCTGCGCATGCGCGCGGAGAAATCCGGCAAACTGAGCGACATGCTCGGTGTGAGCGGATCGATTACCCGCGCAGAGGCCTACGACGACAATGGCCGTCTGAACGTAGCCTTCCGCTATGATCACAAGACGGTGGCCGGACTCGGCTTTGAACTCTACCAAAACCAGCCAAACCCGTTTGTGAACAATACCAGCATCGGATTCCATCTGCCGGAAGCAGCCGAGGCAACCCTGAGCGTCATGGACGAATCGGGTAGGGTAGTGTACCGCCAGAAAGGTAAATTCCCGGCAGGGGAGAACACTGTGGTGCTGGATCGCGCGCTGTTGAATACAACGGGGGTGTTGTACTATCAGTTAGAGACGGACAAGTACAGCGCAACGAAGAAGATGGTGCAGGCGAGGTAGACAAAGACATGGTTAACGCATGAAGACCTAAGGTGGCCTCGGAGAGGCCTAATGTTTGTAGTCTTTTTGCCCTCGGAGAAGTCAAACGTTTGTATTCTGCTTACGAGCAGGTATAAACGTTAGACATCTCCGAGGGCATTTTTTATTAGGGCTTTCGTTTTAACTGCTCTGCTTTATCCATCAGCCATCGCCACTCAGCAACTCGCTTCTTTTCTTTTAACCTTCTGATTACAGTATCCGCACGTTTTAAATCACCCGGTACGGAGGATACGATTTGAACTAAAAAGTTGACAAAATCAGCATTTACTTGTCTTACATCTTCAGCTAAAATTTTAGGAGAGGTTCTGCTTAAAAAAACTTTGAATGCATCCAATTTGTAAGACAAAAATTCTGATTCCGACTCGTACAATGCCATTAGCTCCAGACGTTTTCCATGAAGCTGGTAATCAAGAAAGGGGGAACTTGCAGGAAGATGGTCAAGGCAATTCAAATACTCCCTAATGCCAAAAAAGTAATTGGCCATATTCAGTCGATAGATATCCTTTGTTTCGTTTTCGCCAATAATATGGTCCTTATATTTTTCAATAAACTTTTTTGCCCAATTGAAGTCTTTTACCCGAATTGCATTGCTGGAAACAGCCCAATAGCGACTTGGGTGTAGCCTTCCATTATAGTGCAGCAAGCCACGCTCAAGATTATCTTTGTATAAGTCATTTAAAATGTCTCCTATTTCTTTGTTTTCAATGTCATTGTTCATATGGATAACACATAAGTTTCTTGCATAAGCATAGAACTCCTGTAGACTCTCTTGATCAATTTGGGGTTCAAATTTTTTTATAAAGTCTAATAAATTTTGAATGCCTGAGGGCTCAGGCAGTATATTTCTTAGCAATTTAAAAATCAGATAGTTTGCTTCCAGAATTGGGCTTTCCTGCAGTGATTCACTTTCTATGCTAAAGGATTCAATCACTTCAATTAGCTTTGAGGGTATATTTAGTTTTGACATCCTTTGTTGTAACAATAATCTATTAAGCAAAATTACATAATCAAATTTATTTTTTATGTCTATTGAAAGTAATAATTTAGTTAAGTTTAGGTCTCCTTTTTTCTGGTTACTTATGCAATCATACTCATGGGTAATATTTTCTATTTCAACCAACTGATTGAAATAATCTTTGTTTTTGGTTACCTCTTGCAAACTCTTTTGGGCTTTGGCCAATTGAATTTGAAATCTTTTTTCGAGTCCCTTTGAAAGAAAAATTTTTGCTAATGTAGTTTGGTGACTAACACTTTTGTCCTCCTTTAGTAAGTCAGCAACTAACAAGGTAGTTTTAACTAATTTAAGAGCCTCTACCATTACTTTTTCCAGTTTCCCTTCAATAAAGGCAGAGCCTGGGAATATTTGTTCAAATACGTGTGTTTTGTCAAGTTTGCTGCTTTCCGCTGAAACACAAATATCAAGCAACTGAGAGGCTAGTTTGCGAAGCTTTCCATTGTTAAAAAACTTAATATCTTTTAGCTCTAAGACTAATTGCTTTTCAGTAGGGGTCAGGGAATTTAGGAGCTCGAGAAGCAAGCTTTGATCCATAGTGTTGGAGAAGTGACGGCAAAAAGTGTTACTTTTTTTGGGTGAAAATGTGCTCACCTTTGCCTCGTAAAGATCACTATTTTTTTAAAAATTCTGGATTATGGCAAAAAAATTCCTCTTTTTAGCGATTTTGATCGCTTTTTCTTTGTTTGGCAACTTGAGTTTTGCTGATGCTAAGTGTCAGCGTGCGCTCACTCAAACAGAATCATGTGATGCACCGGCGCCGGATAGCTTTAGGATTACCAGTGTTGGAGGCTACTTCATGAGCCTGAAGTGGAAGCCAGTGGCAGGTGTAAACGCCTATTTTTTGTTGGTTTCTCTTCAGGACAGCGCTGGAGGTTGGATTCCCAACCAGGTTTTCCCCAACATTACAGACACTTTGATTACCGTTGATGGCTTGGAAGGAGGAAAAAAATATCAATTCAAACTTTCATCTAAGTGTCCCAATGGTGATGTAAGCGGTCTGACATCTATTATAGATGGCATTGCACTAATTGTGGATTTAACAATTAATGGTCGAACCCCTGTAAATCCGCAGCCGATAAACGGGGTAGGGATCCAATACCAAAATTTGCATTGGTTAGGTTTCAGGGTCTCTGGAGAAGGAGCTTCCGGGTTGTTCGAAGTGCAGGTTAACGATGTAACCTTTGAACCTGTAGCATGGGTCAGAAGGGTTAGTTTGGCTGATAAAATTGTGGCGGTTAATTTTGAAGGCTTGTTTCCAAGTCAGGTTATTCCAGTTGTTGAGGATGTGAATATTCCATTTACAATTTGGAATACTTTATTACTCCAACCATTGGTAGGCAGGGTGAATTTAATTAAGAATTCAAATTTCCCTGAACCGCCCACTATTGACATTATTATAGATGACGCTTCAGAACCGGTTTGGAAAAGTCAATACAATTTAACGGTATTATGGGCTAATTCAACCATATACGTTCCACCAGGAGGTGGCGGTGGAACTGGTCAAGGCTTAACAAAGAATAATGGGAGAACATTCATTTCGGTTGACTCTCCTTTTACGGATCATTTAACCCTAAAAATAAATGACCCCGAGTTTCCAGCCAATTACGTTTCATACTTTGTTTTTGATGGAATTGGCCAATTGATATCCACTGGAAATTTGAATGCTTCTGATATCAATCACAGAATTGAAACCCATAGTTGGTCTGATGGTATTTATTACCTAATCTGCAATAACGGTCAGGAAAAGACTGTCCTGAAGTTGATAAAGGCGGGATTTTAACATACTGTGAACGCACCTTAAACCTTTTTAGAAGGTACCTCAAAAGTAATTTTTACCACGAGATGGAGAAACACAGAGGAGTAAACTATTGGTTATCAAACGCTCTGCGTCTCTCCGCCTCTGAAGTAAAAATAACAATGCGACTTTTGAGGTGCCTTATAGTTCCATATCTTTGGTACTACTTTAAACCCAATTTTTCCCATGCGTCAAATATTTACTTCCTTATTACTGTTCTGGCCCTTATTCACCTTCACCCAACCCGCCATAGCATGGAATAAAACCATTGGCGGAACATCCACTGACGAGGCACATGCCATTCAATTGACTCCAGACGGGCATTGTATGGTAGTAGGTTACTCCATTTCAAACAATGGTGATTTTTTTGGCAAATATGGAGCGGTTGATATTTGGTTAACGAGGCTGGATGCATCAGGCAATTTGATATGGAAACAAAATTATGGTGGGTTGGATGATGATCGGGCATTTGCATTAAAATCCATAACAGATGGCGGCTGGATATTAGCTGGGCATACCTATTCCAACAGCATTGATGTTTCAGGCAATCATGGTGGGTTCGATGCCTGGGTAGCGCGGTTGGATAGCCTGGGAAATATTCTCTGGCAAAAATGCCTGGGAGGAAGTAGTATGGATGAAGCTATGGATATTGTACAATCGCCGGATGGCGGCTTTGTTTTGGTAGGAACCACCAGATCTGTTGATGGAGACGTTACGGAAAATTACGGTTCAGATGATTTTTGGGTGGTTAAGTTGGATGCTGCCGGCAACCTGCTTTGGCAACGATCCTTTGGCGGTTCCAACTCGGATGAAGGCCGGGGGATATCAAATACTGAAGATGGCGGATTTATCATTGCCGGCAGAACCTCTTCAACAGACGGTCAAATCAGCCAGACCCAGGGGGGGATGGATTTTTGGGTGGTAAAACTTAATTTTGAAGGAAAAAAAGAGTGGGACAAAAGTTATGGAGGCGTGGGGATAGACTGGGCAGAAGAAATTCATCAAACCAGAGATGGTGGATATATTATATCGGGCGTTGCAAGATCGTCCAATGGCCAAACCTCCGGCAATCATGGAATGTATGATTTTTTAGTGGTAAAAACGGATAAAGATGGAGAGGTAGAATGGACCAAGGTATTGGGCGGTAGCAATGAGGATTACGGAAGAAATATCATTCAAACCCGGGATGATGGATATGCAGTTTGTGGGATGGTGCAATCCAGCGATGGAGATGCTGTAGGGAATGATGGGGGTGCGGATGCATGGGTAGTTAAACTGAGTCCCTCCGGCGAACTGCAATGGCAGAAATCCTTGGGAGGCACGCAGGATGAAACCTTCAGAGCATTGGCAGAAACCCCGGATGGGGCCTTGTTGATGGCCGGACACGCCAGATCCACCAATGGGGATGTAACTGGCGTGCATGGCAGTATTGATTATTGGGTGGTCAAGTTGGCTTCAGAAACCTCTGAGGTTCAAGTTACGGCATCTATCCCACTTAACCTCTTCCCCAACCCCGCCCAACACTATATCTCCCTTTCGTTACCGCAAGACGAACCTGTCGTGCTGATCATCATCACAGATACCCAGAGCCGGGAGTGGCTCATACCAACCGGTAATGCCCACCAGCGTCTGGATATTTCCCGGCTGCTGGCAGGGGCTTATTGGTTGACGGCTACAACCCTTTCGGGGCAGCGGTATGTGGGGAGGTTTGTAAAGGAATAAAATCCATTTCATCAGGTTAATATAATCAGCGGGATGAGAAATCACTTTTCCTTATCCTGCTGAATAGGCTTGGCAAAGTTTCCTTCAAACTTATAATTGTTTCACTCTTTACAAGGTAAAGGGCTAAAATTTGTTTGCCATTCCTAAACTTATAGCCAAAATTGCGTAGTTATGAATAAGGATGATTTCTAAGCATTTTGAAACATTGCACTTGCTTCTCTCAAATCAAATGACGCACTTCAATCACAGTATAACGCATCTAAACACAAATCATGAACAATCCAAAATTTAAGACCAAACGCGAATTCATTGAAGAAATCGGTTTGTCAAAATCTACCTTTTATAGGTTGGTACAGAAAAAAAACATTCCACTTAACGCTGAGTTGCTTTCGCCCAAAGATGAACAGGAACTGCGTACTGCCCTTGGTTTTTCTGAAGAGGTTAAGCAAGATGATCGCCTGGGTGCATAATTCCGGCCAAAGTGAACAGTAGAATCCGGTCAAAGTGAACAGTAGGTTATGGTGTTCAGCATAGTAGATTTCAAAGGTATAAAATTAGTTTTTGGGGATGGTGTTTTTGCGCATTGAA
>JBIKUE010000105.1:0-16433 GCA_044347755.1 Saprospiraceae bacterium | reverse complement strand
CTTTGTACTGGTCAAACGCCTGGTTGGTGCGCTCAATGATCTTATCAAGCTCGCCGCGATCGAGCCATACGCCGCGACACTGCGGGCAGTAATCAATTTCAATGCCCTGGCGATCGGAGATGGCCAGGAGAACGTTGCATTTTGGACAATTCATGGTGTTGTGCTGGCAGCTTCTGAAAATTCAGGGGACCCAGGCTTGTCTGGATCCCCTGATCAAAACCGGACTATTGAATATTTCGGACTTTACCAAGCAATTGCTTTTTCCCGTCGTCCTTAATCCGGTACACGTGTAATTCGAAACATGGATTAGATTCCTCCAAGCAACTCCAATGCAACGGTGGCAAATCCAGTGTGAATTCATTCCAGCCTTCATGTGATGTAAAGCCGTGTAAGACATACCCGGGAAAGGCCGCACGCGAACGATCGCAGGGTTTCAACTCCGCCTTAACTTCAATGGGTTGGGCTCCTTCCTGAAAAACCTCAATGACCATCTCGGTATTCGTTACCCGAACCAGCTCAACCATTTGTTGCTCGGCCATTGACACAGGCTTGGCCTCCATGATCCAGCCTGAAAATTTCAGGATGACTAAAAATGCGGCAATCGCACCCAGGGTTTGGATCAAAGGTGGCCAATTGGTAAAGTAGAAAGCCGAAAAACCAACCACCGCCAACATCAAAGGTATGGCCATATAGACCCGGGTCAGCTCCTCCAAACCTGGTAAAAGCCCAACTTTTGAAATTAAATAATAGGCCAGGCCAAGCACAGGGGGAACCCATAACCTTGGCCCTCCCCGACCCCTGGGCAGCGTTTTTTGTTGCTCTATCATCGTAATGTCTTTTTGGTTTTCTCCGCAGCCTTGGCCTTTTCCCAGTCTATGTACAAAATGATGCTGCAGTTCCGTTTATCCGGACTAGTGAACGGTTTCACAGAGCCCTCCACAATGGTCACTTTATCCGGATGTACCTTCAGGCGCTCAGTTGCCAGCAAACAACACCGTACAAAGGCGGCTCTAAGCTGCGGCAAATCCGGATTGATATACTGGTTGCCAACCTTGACCGTTTTGCGCGTTGCTTTTTGTTTCAACCGGTCTATGCTCAGCATGTCAATGGTATGAAATTCCGGATCGTTGTAAGTAGGGTGAAAGTTTTTGGGACGGAACGTTACACTGTCTGCAGAACCTTGAACAAAGACATGATACGCTCCATCGCCGTAGTCTTGCATAATAGCTACCACAAGCTCTGAAAAGGCCTGTATAGCCGGAGAAAATGCCTCCCAGCGAGATTTTGGATTCGTGTCAACATCATAAGGAATCACATACTCGCCGCCAGCGAAATATAAAATCTCCTTGGTTTTGGCATTTTTAAACGTAACCCCGTACGGCACGCCATTCTGGCCGGGGATAATCCGGCCATCCCCCTTCACCAGTTGATGGATTTCAAACAACGAATCCACCAGACCCCGTGAAAGAAGCTTTTCCAGCTTTTCAATCGGGCCTTCCACGTCAACCGGTACAGGAGAAGGAGGAATATATGCCCCGTCTGATTCATCAGGAATATTGTCTGGCACATCAGCGCCTGGTTCGCAAGGTGCATCCTGAACCAGATTGAGCGACCGGGATGTTTCCGACTGGTAAAAAGACAGGATAAAATTGCGGTCTATCCCAAAAAATTCGCTGTACGATTTACGTTTTGCCTTGCCAGACTGCACCGGCAGGTTGTTAATTTTGTCGTACTCCGTCAAGGCATCGCGCAAGTGCCGGCACGCCAGTTTGGCATTGCCATCCAAAGCCGTGCGCATGTGGTCAAACAGCTTGACAAAAACAGGATACATAGCATTCATCTTGTTTTTGTTTTTGCGAAATTCCTCATTCGCCTTTCTCCGGAAAGACTCCAGTTGTTCCTCGGTCAGAGCACGGTTGTCTTTTTCACCATAGTAGCTATAGTACATGAGCATAAAGACCTCCTTCATCTGAGCGAAATAATCAGATTGCCCCCACAAAGTGGCAGGGCTTATAGTGGTAAACAGTACCACTGCAAAAAGAATTATAGTGCGTTTCATGAGTGAAAATGTCTAAAAATTGGCAGATGAAAACATCCGGTGTTTAGCAGATTAATAGTCGTTTGAGGAAAGCCTCAGCTGAACTACCGCCGACTCCAATCCTGACTGTGCAGGCAGAGGTCTTATGCTTCAGTTTTGATATAAGCCTGGCCAGGCATTTGATGGACCATTCCTTCAAACACAGCCATGAATCAGAGCCGGCATGTAGCACAAAAGGGATTAGGGCGGGAAATGTTCCCACAACAATAGGGATGTAAATACCATAGGCATAGTCGGTTTATGTGTATGCAGTGCAGCATACACGGATTGAACAGATGTGATTAAACAAAAATGAAACTGTCGCCAGAACAGCGAAAGGGAGAGATTGTGGAATGGACTACGACATCTTTCCGCCTGCTCCCATCAGCTTATTTTATATCTTTAAACAAAAACGGTTATCACTCTGGGAATGATAACCGTTTTCAGCTTTAATGCTATATACTGGTTGTCATTCCCCTAAGGGTATTGTCAATCGAACGAAACGAATGTGAATAGAGGACAACGTCATCGTTAATGTTGTTATATTTGGAGGTGCTTGGGTATAAGTTGCTCAAAGGTAAAACACTGCCAAGACATTCCCAAAAAAAGATCAAAAAAAGCCAACAAAATTTTAAGAATGTCTCAATACATACAATATAAACAAAAAAAACCTCCATCAACCCATACAATCTCTTAAACTTTACTACCTTTGCCTCCCCTCTAAAATACAGCCAAATTCCAATTAAGAATTTAATTTCGATACTTCACAAATACTCAATACAATTCCTCTTACTTTAGGAAGCCAAGCATCTGAAAACAAAGAAATAATGGTTAACCCCATGTAAAATTACGACATCAGTTCCGCCTGCTTGCAGGCTGGGCCCTTTCTGCGAAGAGAGGGCCTTTTTTATTACAAAAAAGCCCGCGCTCCCCTACCCGCCTGTAGCGGAGGAAGAGCGCGGGCTTTGCCGTTTGCGCCTGTACATCAATCCAGATCAAACAAATCGCCCCAGATGGATTTCTTGTGCGGCTTGCGGTAGCCACCGCGGTCGTGATCGCCAAAAGGACGATCGCCGTGCTGCTGCTTGTGCTCCCGGCGGTAACGATCATCATCGTCGTCGTCGTGCCGGCTGCCTTTGTACTGGTCAAACGCCTGGTTGGTGCGCTCAATGATCTTATCAAGCTCGCCGCGATCGAGCCATACGCCGCGACACTGCGGGCAGTAATCAATTTCAATGCCCTGGCGATCGGAGATGACCAGGAGTACGTTGCATTTTGGACAATTCATGGTGTGGTGGTTTTGGTTTGTTATCCCGTAGCCTGCCCGTGCAGGAAACAGGGCCGCAAAGATAGGAACAGGAAAACAGGAAAAGGGTTTTAAGCGGGTAAATCAAAGTTTTTACAGCATACAAGCGCAGGTACTAATTCACGTACTCGCCAACGCCAAAAATTAATTATTTTCAAATCAAACAACTAAAGCGAAGCTAAATCAGCTGCACAATTGATTAGGATCATTGGAAAATCAGTATCATGATCATCATCTTGTAGGCTGGTAGTAGAATCTGTTTTATTAGTTCAATTAAATTTTATGCCATGAATACCATCCACAATACTCCAACCGATATTTTCAAGTTTGTTAATGTGCGGCCGCCGGCAATGGTCTCTACAGATAGCGTAGAGAAAAATTTCCTCAAGCACCCCATAGAGCGGATTACAGATAAACGTTTTTGGGCAAGCAGGTTTATCAAGGAGATTGAGAAATTGAACGGTGCTACATTGTATGCAGGTCTTCTGATAATCCCCAAAAACAGTCCCAATTACAGATCAACGGTTGAGGATACGGTATCCAAATGGTCGAGTCCATTCCGGTTCGAATCCATCGAAGCGGCTTATGAAAAGTATCCCGGCTTTCGTGAAGTTGCCAATTGGGTACAGGTTAATCGGGGCAAGTCTAAAGCCCCGGACAGTCTTGAACCAGTGGCTAATGCATTTTTGAAAAATTTATACAAAGTAAACGGTGGTCAAGCGGGTACGGATATTAAAAGAGATATTAGCTTTGATTTGGTCGATCTTCAACTCAGGCTTTGGGATAACTTTATTTACCAGATAGTTCAAACGCAAAATGATAATGGTCAACTGCGCGATGCCTGGATGTTTCTCCTTCGGGTTGCTTATTTTTTGGAAGTTTATGAAGCAATGAAAGGCAGTGATGTCAGTTTAGCGCCATTACATGTCATGAACAAGCGCCTGATACTGCCTGGACTATTTCCATTGCCGGCAAATATCAACGACAACAGCAATGAATTAACCGAACACACTGCAAGCAACACGCAAAAATCTGCAGAAACATTAAGAAAAAAAGTAAAGGGCAAACAAGTATTTATCGGAGGAAGCCTGATCAGTCTCGATGACCTTTGTGATGAACAGGTGGCTGTTGACCCTTGTGAGTTCATCCAATACAAAGCCCTGCCAAAAGGGTTTGGCGCAGTGAAAATGCTGGGAATCGGCGATTTGTTGGTGGTTAAAAAACAGCTGATTAAATATGAAGCAGGCGAAATTGCGCACATTGAAAATGTCATGGGCACAGAAATGAGGAGCAGAAAATTGAGGAAACTCGAACGCGAGGAAGAAAGAACCGAACTGGAACGGGAAAGTGAAACAACAGAAGAACGAGAAGTTAACTCTTCGGAAAAATTCAGCCTGGAAAAGGAATCCAATGAACTGATAAAGAAAGACAGTTCCCTGGAAGCCGGTCTTACAGTCACGGCCTCCTATGGCATGGTCAATGCCACTTCGAGCGTGAATTATGCCCAACATCAGTCGCAAGAGGAATCCAAAAATATTGCTTCAAAAATTTCAAAGGAGATTACTAACCGGGCAGTCAGTAAAATCAGCGAACGGATCCGGGAATTACGCAGCACATTGACGATTAAAGAGGTTGAAGAAACGAACATCCATAAATTCAACAATTCGGGCAATGACAAACATGTTACGGGGATTTACCAATTCGTCGACAAAGTGTACAGAGCCCAGGTGTACAATTATGGTGCGCGTACTATGGTCGAGTTGATTGTACCCCGACCAGCGGCTCAATACATTTATTTCAAGTCACGTAGCAGTGCAGAGGGCTCGTATCTTGTGAAACCCATTCACCCGAAAGACTATACCGACAACTCTGATCACGATCTGACAACCCCGCTGAAGTCGTATGCGGACGTTACCGAGGCAAATTATATGAAATGGGGGGCGCTGTATGAATCTGAAAACATCCCTCCTCCTCCTGTAAGTTCTTATAGGATCGCTAAAGCGTATTGTTACAAGCTTGGAGGGGCCATGTCTTCATTTGAAAAAGTTGATCTAATAGATATTAACCCAGGGTATGAGGCAATTACTGCTTATTTTAATTTCGGGTTTAGTCAAAACATAAGTGAAAACAGATTCGTTGAAGGTTTTTTGGGAGACAAGCATTTTCATACCATATATTATACAGATAATGAGCCACTTACCATTAGTTTAAATAAGGCAAAAGAAGTAATTCCTTTTACTATAAATACTACATGTGGCGATCTAATCATGAATTTACATATAGATTGTATGCGGACACAAGCGGCTTTTGAGCTTTGGAAAATTGAAGTATACAACACAATACTCAAAGCCTATCAGGAGCAACTTAAAGCCTACAACGAGAAACTTGCCGAAATGGAATTCCTGAAAACCAACTTTGGGAACAATCCGAATATCAACCGGATGATCGAGGGCGAAGAAATTAAAAAAGGATGTATTCAACTGATAACGGATCAGTATTTCGATTCCTTTGATTCTCTGCAAAACAATCGGGGTGTTAACCATTACCCCGAGTTTGATAACGTCGAAGCCAGGAAAGAGGGCGAATACATCCAGTTTTTCGAGCAGGCTTTTGAGTGGACGCAGATGACCTATTGGTTTTATCCCTATTTCTGGGGAAACAAACCACTTTGGAGCATCATCAAACAATACGAAGACAACGACCCCCTGTTCACGAAATTCCTGCAAGCCGGCGCAGTGCGCGTGATGCTGCCCATTCGACCCGGCTATGAAAATGCAATCCAGCATTTCTTGTCGACGGGGCAAATCTGGTGTGGAGGCGAAACACCGGTGATTAACGACCCGCTTTTCTTATCCATTGTAGATGAAATTGCAGAAGCAGACGGTAAAACATCTGCCGGGCCTCTCGAAGGCTCCATCCCATGGGAGGTGAAAGTGCCTACCAATCTGGTGGTATTGAACGGGAACGGTGCGGCTGACCTCCCCAACTATCCTGTTCATAAGCCTTTTATCATCGATACCAATCACGATCACAAAGACGACTATTACCCGGAGTTGGCTGCTCCAGATGTGCCTGGTGTAGAACCCGAAATTTACTTTTGGTCATAACTAAACACCATCCCAATGTTCAGCAAGGAAAGAGCGCGATACGATCGGAGCAATACGGGTGCGGCGATACAAAAAAATCCGCCGGATTATAGCCAACCTTCAGAAGCCCCTGCGGCTATGAAAGAGGAGCCACAAAATTCGGACAGATTTTATGTGGACATACATTGCCATTCTTCGTTTCAACCCTTCAACAGAACCAATCAAAAGACGGCAAATGAAATATGGCCAAAATTTTCCAGCAAAACAAAGATAGACATCGATAGATTCAAGACCACACCGCTTATTTACCAATCAGACTTTACAACCCTGGCAAAAAGTCGGGTTCGGGTGGTATTTGATGCCTTACTTCCATTAGAACAAGGTTTCGTTTGGAAAAAAGGTAAAGAATTGGCATTAGTACTTGCCTCAATAGCGATGAAATTATCTCCATGGCGTATCATTAAGGTCCAGCAATCAAATCATGATTATTTTGAAGACCTCACTATTGAATATAATTTAGTATCGGAGCCAAAGTACTGGAAGTGTTTGCAAGAAGTTAGAACCGAAAATGGATTACCGGAAGACACACAAATAAAAGTAGTATCAAATTTTGGTGAACTCAAAAGAACCTTGAAAGAAGAACGTAATACAATAGCAATCATATTAACTATTGAAGGAGGGCATGCTTTGGGCAGTGGATCTGAACAATGGCTTAGTATCATTGACAATGAAGAATTATACCCACCGCTTGCAAACGGATATGAGCCAATATTAACATTCGAATTAGAGGACGAGGATAGCAGTTTTGCCTCTCCAAGTTTGGAGGGTGCTATGGTTAACCGATTTCGATCAAAAAACGTACAGGAGCTTACGTTGATGCTTCTGAATAACATAAAAACAATTAAGTCCTGGAATACAGGAAACTACGCACCTTTTTTCCTGACCTTTTCACACCACTTCTGGAACCAGCTATGCGGTCATGCTATTAGTCTCCCTTTTTACAAAGGAAAAATCAAAATTCTGAACCAGGATGAGGGTATTGAATGGGAAATGTCAGAAGTGGGGAAAGTTGCCCTTTGTGCTCTTCTTTCAAAAAAAAATGGGAAACGTATCCTCATCGATACAAAACATATGTCTATAGAGGGAAAAAAATGGTATTATAGATGTATAAATGAATATAATGAAAACAAAGATAAATATAATAAAATCCCAATCATATCCAGCCATGCGGGAGTTTCTGGTCAAAAAACCATGGTAAAAACTTGCAAAAAGCCCAAAGATGCCAATACATTGTATCAAAATAGTGAGAGCAGGTTTAATGTGTGGGACATCAATTTATCCGACGAGGAAATATCTATTATATACAAGTCAAACGGCCTGATTGGGTTAAACTTTGATGAACGGATCCTTGCAGGAAAAAAATGGAGAGATCAGTTTTGCACAAAATACTGGGAGTTAAGCAACCACACGGGTAAGGCCCACTGCCTGTCCGGGTCTGATTGGGCTAAAGAACATGCTCCCAAAATAATGCAATGGGAGGATTTTTATTATGAGTGGGCTGCCATTATTGCCGAGCAACTCTATCACATTGCCATGGTTATTGCCGATGAAGAAAAAATAAGCGGCAATGAAACATGGAACGAGGACCCAGATCAAAAAGCCAAAAAACCCTGGCGCACAGTGGCCATAGGCACCGATTGGGATGGGGCCATCAATCCGCTGGATGCGTTTTGCCTCGCTCCGGATTTGGACAAACTGGAAGATGCCCTTATTGTAAACTTTAAAGACATGCGAGATTGGGAAAGCCGCAAGAAAAAATTTAGTAAAAGCATTTGCGCTCAATTCCGACTAAAAAGTTATCCCCTACTGCATTCGCTTACCGATGCGAATATCCAACAGATCGTTCGGTGGTTTATGCAGGAAAATGCCCTGGCATTTCTTGAAACGTATTTTACAGATGAATACCGTTGCCAAGCAGTCAGCCCCCCCGAAGATCAGTAAGGTGCCTCGGGTTAAAGGACTATTGCATGGTTGCCAGAGGTGGAAATTGACGGAAAGCAACGGCATTAGATAGATAAAATCAGTGCGCCCTGCTCATTAATTATGCTCTTTTTATTATCCAAACCAGTTACGAGAGCAAAACCATTGTAGAATGGTTCAACCGCAGCATATCTCTCCTTATAAAGTTCATTCCCTTTCCTGTCAATGTGGTGCCAGCCATCAAAATCTTTAGCGGTTGCAAAGTTTTTATGAAATACACCCAGATCAAGAAATGCCTTTTTGTTTATAAAATCACCGATTCTATCAATATGTCGAAATAATCCATTTTCAGTTTTCACGCATGCAATTCCATCCTTAAAGTCGCCGGCATATATAAATCGAGTGGCATAAACCATCTTACCATTCAAGTCAATATGAAAATATTGATCGCTGCCATTTCGAACGGGACACAGGTTTTCCTGGAAGTTTCCTGTCCATGAATAAGCATCCATATAGGCCCTATGGCCCTTTTCATTCAGGTGAACCCACTTTTCATCCAAAACCACAGCAGCCCGGTTGAAATAATATCCAAATGTTCGACTATAACGATCTTTATAAAGGGGTTTGCCCATGCAGTCAATGTGATAGGAACCAGTTTCATCCCTCACAGGCGCAAGACCGGGTGAATGGAATTTCAATACCTCTATAAAATGTGTTCCAAATATTGGGACACCCTCAAAAAGGAAATGGGTATTGTCTGCGGAAGTTTTTATGTCAAGCCAGTTCATTAGTGCATCAATTTTTGTTTGAGTTTCTGTAGCTGGCTAGCACTTATTCCACAGGAAAGGAGGTATGGTTCTATGCCGCCACGCTCCTTGATTATGTCAAGCACTACACCCAAATTATTTAGGTTTACATCTACCTCACTTGCGAGGTAGTCCGCATGAATGGTTTCAAGGGGACTTTCAGCCAATAAGTGCAACATGGAAATAAAAATTCCAGTCCGGTCCTTTCCAGCGAAGCAATGAATGGCAACAGCCCCAGTTTCTTCCTCAAGAATTGCCTGTATCGCATTTTTGAACTTCTCATTGCAGCCGAGCGCAAAAAAGCGGTAAGCAATCTCTTCATTGGTCCCCTGATGGTGACTTTGTTTAAACCAATCCGGTTGATTCCAGGGGTCAAGTTGGGCTTTCACATATCTAAACTTTGAACGCGCCGCTTCCAAATATGGCATAGCCTCAATTTCCTGATCTGCTCTCAGATCAATGACCGTTTTAATGCTTTTTTCATCCAATAGTTGATCAAATCGATTTTCACCCTGGAATAAAGTCATTGTTGCTGTTCTGAAAATTCTTCCACTTTTTATTTTTGGATTGTGGGAGCTTATGTCCCGAAAGTTCCAAAAGAAATCCCTGGAGTAGATCCATTCACAAAACTGTTCCAGCTCCTTTATTCGCTCAGGAGTTTCCAATCTTTCAACGGATGCATAAAAGAAGTCAAGCAATTTTCTTTTTTGCTGGTTTGCTTCCGGCAAAAACAAGGAGCCCCTCAGATCATAAAAGGTCTCCTGCTCGCTCCTGGTTAAGACATTTGCAATAAAATACTTTGGCAGGAAATTGAATTTCGTAAAGCCTTTTGAAAGGTGGTTCAACTGGATGGCAATCTGCAACGCAATGTTGTAAAAAAAGTAAAATTGGTAGCCATCACTTCTGCGGTGCATGGCAGAACAACTTTCAAATTCATAAACGAACTTATCAATCAGGTCTGAAACCTGCTTCCTATTATCCAGAGAAGGTTTGTTTTGGTTGTGCTCGTTGACAAGTTGCGTGAGATAGGTCTCTATTCCAAACTTTGCCGGCTGCCTTTCAAACAGGATCGTTTCAGTGACATTTGTAATCTCTGACCCCAGATAATTTCTATCAATCTCCGATAGATCTGTACAGATCGCAAACTCAATCTTGGGTTGGGTTTTGAAATAAACCACCATTTTGGACCTCAAAGCCACTTGCAGGACTGATTGAATTTCTGAATGAAATTCTTTTTGTAACGCATCAATTAGATCATTTAGAACAAAATTGTCGTTGACAATAATCTGAATATCTATATCTGAATTGGGTCCTGCCGCATTCCTTCCGAAGGAACCATATAATATTGCACCCTCAAGACCGGAAATGCCGGGTAATAATTTTTTGAGTTGAGAAATTGATTGTAGCTGTTTCATTGTTTCAATTGTTTGTGGATGGTTTTCGCATATTGCAAGATTTACAGAGTGGTTGTGATTTGTAGTTCCGCACCAATTCTCTGTAAGGGTCACTTTGAAGCACTTCCTGAATGGATGTGTTTTCAATATTTCCAAAGTCTCCCAATGATTTCCTAAGCACGTCCGGAGCACAGCAGGGTGAAATTTTTCCAGTGGCAGAAACCCAGAGCTCTCTGGTGAGAAAAGGGCAATCATAAGATTCCGGAACTTCTTTGTCTTCGGTCTCCTGCAACGGAAGGATATTTTCGAGTAGTACTTTTTCTCCGTTGGGCTTTCGATAATGCTCCTGTGCCTGGTAAGCCTCCTGTACATATTCGTTCCATTGCGCCACATTTTCCATGGATGCTTTCATAGAAAGACCTTTAATCTCCTCAAAATGTGCCCAAAGCTGATGCCCTTTTACCCTGTCGACGCCCAGGGATGCAGCCAACTTAATGATGTCAGCCAACTCGTGCATGTTGTTCTGCATAAAGGTCAATTGGAAGCTAACCCGGCAGAAATAGCCACTGTGCGCGAAGTATTCATCCCGGTATTTGATAAATGCTTTCACGTTTGAAAGCGCTTTTTCAAAGTCTATCCCAAGCATTACTTTTTCTGCCGTTGCTTTGGAAGCCCCATTCCAGCTGATCTTTACATCTGTGGTGTTGGGAACAATCAGCCTGGCCCATTCCTCTACCGTTTTTTTGGGGAAGGTGCCATTGGTGGTGAGATTGATTTTGATGCCGTGTAACTGTGCTAATTCAAAGATTTTATCAAACTCTTTGTAAAGCAAGGGTTCTCCCATCGTAGATGGAATGATTTCTTTCACCCCCAAATTTGCGGCCTGAAGAAAGATATCTTCCACCGTTTCAAACTTCATCCGTCGCCGTTTCACTCCGGTTTCTTTGTAAAGATTCGGGATGAAATCACTGTAGGGGCTGTGCTCCTCGCACATGACACATTTCAGGTTGCAATCCTCCGGGTTGGTATCCAGGGTGATCCGCCAAAGATTCTTTGTGCCCGTGAATTGATCATAAATTACCTCGAGCTTGCTGCAATGATCCTGAATGCTTGGAACGCTTCCATCCTCTGAAAACAAATACCCTTTTTCCCCGAGTTGCTTCATTACCAGAGGGTTTTCAATGGCAAACCTCATTTGCTCGACCAATGAATCGGTGTTCCTGTGAACATAAAGAAGTCCATTCACCATATGTTGCACATACTCCTTCATGCCACCAAAATCAGCCGTGATCACTGGAATTTTACACGCTTGAGCTTCATGAATGACTAGGGGGGAATTCTCTGCCCAAATGGATGGAACTACAATACAGTCCACTTTGGAAAACACATCATTAGCCAGGTTATGATTAACGTATTCACCCGCAAAATCTATTTCGTTTTTTGAATTTGCTGCAAGCGACTTTAAAGCCTGGGTGCTTTGACCATTGGGACGGCCATAAATCCTGAGGGTAGCTGATTTCTTCAACTGATTGAAAGCGTCAATAAGTTGATTTACCCCCTTTGCCGGTATATGGGTGCCGATATACCCAAACGTGAAGTTCTGATGTGTTTTCGGAAGATCACTTTGGGTTAAATACTCTGTTGGAAAGCCGTAATCTAAATATACAATTTTATTCTCCGGAACTTCAAAGTCTCTGATAAATCGGTTTCTCAAGTAGTTGGATGGTGCAATAAACAGATCCACCTTATTGACAATAGACCTGGTTTCATTCATTCGATGCTGAATCCAATGGCTCCATTGTTCTATATCTTGTTGCTCCAGTGCTTCCTGGCCACTGAAATATACTTTGTAACAGTCCGTTGCACATTTGTGATCCTGCTGCCCTGAGCAAAGCTGAAAGTTGTTTTCTTTCCCAATACTTCGGGTCAGAAATTGGCCTCTGGGGCACATCAACCAAAAGTCATGCAGGGTAAAAACGATGGGTATTTTATATTGGTTGAGTACGTCAATGATTCCGGTTGAAAGATGGTTTAGATGCCCTACATGC
Organism: Saprospiraceae bacterium; assembly: GCA_044347755.1. Classification (GTDB taxonomy): domain Bacteria; phylum Bacteroidota; class Bacteroidia; order Chitinophagales; family Saprospiraceae; genus M3007. The sequence goes on along the minus strand of JBIKUE010000105.1, from coordinate 3,736 downwards.
GCAATATCAGGCTTTATTTCCTTTAAGAGCATGGCAAAGTTGTCGTCCAATTGCTTGTGCCGGCACCCATCCTTGCCCTGTGGGTTGTTTACAAAATATAGGTCAAGGTTGCTGTTTTGGATCTCCTTTCTGATCTTAAAATCAGGCGTATAGGGGTTCTCTTCCCGGGTGAAAACAGAAACTTTGTTATACTTTGAAAGCTCGTTACAGATGGACTGACTGTATACTTCTGAGCCGGCGTTGTAGTTGGGCGGGTAACCGTGGATGATTTTAAGGATATGCATCAGTTCAGAATTTGGATATAGTAGTTTTGCTTCTTGATAATGTCTTCACAAATCTGGGAAAAAAACCTGCCTCATTAGGCAAATTTTATCTGATCGTGCTGGGCGCCCGTGGTTCGGCCAGACACTGATGTAAAAACACCCAGCGCTGCGGCATACCCTAAGATCTTTTCCTACATTTGCCCTCCTCCAGATTGAAACATCCTAATCCACATGCCTAGAACCACTGCAATTACGATCCACACCTCCCGAACCCTAATGTTCGCTGAGCTCTCCAAGGTCATGGATCATGCGGCCCAGGATGACCGATATTTAGAATCCTTAAACGAGAACATCACCAACAAACGAACCAAATCCAACCAGGAAAAAACCCTCCGATACCTCACCCAACTCTACGGGTTCAGCAATCAAGATACTGCCTTTCAGTGTTTCAAATATTTCTGGCAACAGGCTGACCAGCAAGACCAACCGGTTTTGGCCTTACTCTACGCCATCGGAAGGGATTATCTATTAACGGAAAGCATCTCCGTAGTTTTGGCTACACGAATAGGTGAAAAAGTAAGCATCGAAAAATTAATGGAAAATCTTGATACTCAACATCCCAATAGGTACTCTGCCAATACCAGCCGCTCTGTGGCTCAAAATATAGCCAGTTCCTGGAAGCAAGCAGGCTATATAACAGGGAAAGTTAAAAATATACGAACACAAACCACACCGAGCTATCTGGTGGTAACCATGGCATTGCTAATGTCTTACCTAAATGGTGATCGAGGTGATTTCATCCTTGCCAGTAAATGGGTGAAAGCACTTGGAATAGAGGATGCCCAAGTGCGAAATTTAGCCTTCGAAGCATCCAAAAGAGAGCTCATGCAATATCAATCTTCAGGTTCCGTCACCACTATTACTTTTCAAAATCTGCTTCAAAAATTAGGAATCCATGGCATCTAAAGTTGATAACCTTTTAGCGGCCTTCGAAAAAGTAATTCATGAACCCTGGACAGGCACTTTGTCTGGCCAGGAGCGTGTTTGGTTCTTAGTATATGACCCTGCAGAACAACGCAAAATAGACTTGCGTATAGGGGATTTTGAAACAGCCGCACTGAAAGCAGGCAAAAAATGGATATCTGTTTCCATGAAATCTTGTTTTCCAAAATGGATGGCTAACCATCCATACAAAGACGAATATTTTGCTGACCCGGAAGCTTTGGTTGACCAACTGGAAACGGAGTTCAAACAATCAGCCATTGATTTTTTAACCAATGAAATTACAAATAAAGGCGCAGATGATACAACGCTAGTTGCCATCAGGGATGTGTCTGCACTTTACGGACTAGTGCGCTTGTCAGAAGTGCTCAGTGGTGCAGCATCCGCTTTTCGAGGCCGTATACTGATCTTTTTTCCTGGAGAACACCATAAAGGACAGTATCGCCTTTTAGATGCCAGAGATGGTTGGAGTTATCTTGCCAGACCCATAACCGCTTAATTAAAAACTATTATGCTCAACAAAGAACTATTCACGCTTAATCCGGAAGACAACAACCTCCTCAACGACGGAGTGGTTGAAATTAACACCGCCAAAGACGAAGACGGCCTAAAAATCATTCGCCACGAATTGAAGACTTTCGTGTGCGAAGGCGAATATCAACGCGGTATTCACCGCATATTGGACACTTACCTCAAACACCTCGACAATAAACAACCCGCCGTTTGGGTGAGCGGTTTTTTTGGCAGTGGCAAATCACACCTTGTAAAAATGCTGGGTTATCTATGGGAAGACTTCCAGTTTCCTAATGGTGAAACGGCGCGTACCATCAAGCCTTTGCCACAAGATATTCAAGACCTTCTGGTGGAATTGGACCGAAAGCAAAAGACGCATGGAAAACTCTCTGTTTCAGGCACCCTCAAAGACTTTCCGTCTGCCGACATCCGCTATTCCTTTCTGCAACTTTTTCTCAGTGCTCTTGGTCTGCCACCCTTGTACCATCATTTTAAGTTTGTGTATTGGGCCAAACAGGAAGGCATTTACGATGAACTAAAAGCCCTTGTGGAAGCAGAAGGAAAAGACTTTCGGAAAGAGTACGAAAACATGTTTGTCTCCTCTTCTCTGGCCCGTGCGGTGCTCGCCTTGAAACCAGAATTTGCCGAAAATGAGGCCAAAGTGAAAGAGAACTTCAAAGCCAACTTTCGCCGGGTAGAACAGGTGAGCCGGGAGCAGTTGATTGATACCATCCGAAACGAGGCGCTGCCTTTGTTTTATGGCGATAAAATACCCTGCACCATCATCGTACTGGATGAGGTACAGCAGTTTATCGGACAAGACGGCAATAAGACCATTGATATTCAAAACCTTACCCAGGACGTTTCCAGCAATTTCGAAGGAAAATTCCTGCTGATCGAGACAGGCCAGAATGCTCTCTCGGATACACCCCAGTTGCAGCCACTCCAGGATCGCTTTTCCGTGAAAGTATCCCTATCCGATACCGACGTGGAAACAGTGACCCGCAAGACTGTACTCGAGAAAAAGCCATCTGCATCCGCTGCCCTGGATCAGAAACTGGAAAGTACCCTGGGCGAAATTTCCCGCAATCTGGCCGGTACAGAATTTGGCTACCGCACAGACGACCGTGCAACCCTTGTAGCCGACTACCCGATCCTTCCTTCCACCCGAAAATTCTGGAAAAAAATATTCCTAGTGATTGACAAGGCGGGCACTTCCGGTCAATTGCGCAGTCAGCTGCGGATTGTAGATGAAAGTGTCAAACACGTCGCAAAAAAGGAGCTGGGCCTAGTGGTCCCTGCCGATTTCATCTTTGAGCAAAAGCAACAACAACTACTGCAAAATGCCATTCTACTGAATGAAACGCACAATTTGATCCAAGCGCGCAAAGCCAAAGGCGGGGATGCCTTGCTGGAAGGTCGTATCCTCAGCGTGGTTTTCCTGCTCGATCAGTTGCCTAAAGACCTGCAAGGCGCCCGTTTGAAATCAGACGAAAATACCATTGCAGAATTGCTCTTTGAAAACCTGAATGAGCCCTCAGACCATCACCGAAACAAGGTCAAAGAATTGATTCGCAAACTCGTCGATGATGACAAGGTGCTGATGCGCATCAACGACGAATTCAAACTCCAAACGGAGGTGGGGGCGGAATGGGAAAAGGAATATACCGCCCAGGTTATAAAACTCAACAACTCCGGGGAAGATCAGATTCAGCAGATACGCCAGGAAAAGATAGTGGCCTTTTTTAAAGATAAAACCAAAGCCTTTAATATCCTGCACGGTGAGTCAAAGCAAAGACGCGATTTCGATATCTGGGAAAAGACCGAACGCCCCAATACCGACAACAAACTCAACCTCTGGGTGCGCGACGGCTGGTCAGAGAACCAAGCCATCGTGCTGAATGAGATCCGGGCAGAAGGCGCCGATGCTCCCCTGGCCTACGTCTTTGTCAACAAAC
>JBIKUE010000104.1:0-16474 GCA_044347755.1 Saprospiraceae bacterium | reverse complement strand
TCTTTCCAGCCTGGTTTCGGCGAATAGTCCGCTTCCGTTTAAGGTATATCCAAATCCGGTAGCTTCCGGAGCCCAATTTATGCTTACGCTCCCATCACCGCTGGAAGAGTCCGGCAGGATTATGGTGCTGGATACGGAGGGTAAATTATACTTTCAAAAGTTCTTGCCCACAGGCGCCCAAACCACCCATTTGGAGGGTTTGCCCTCCGGTAAATACCTGATATGGGCGAAAAGCGGCAACCGGATTGGAGGAGCGTTGCTGATGGTGAAGTAGCTACGAGAGGAAACAAAAAGACCCACCTGAGTGGGCCTTCTTGCGGGGGGAGGAATCTGGAGGAAAAACCCCGATTAAAACGGGAAAACCGAAAGGCCGAGGGCCTAGTTTTATTCAAGTTTTTTCGGTTGGGTGTTTTCCTGGTTCTTTGTTTAACAGGGTTTTATCAAAAAGCCGAATAGGCGTTGTTCAAAAAAAAGCCCCTCACCGCGAGCCTAACCGGAAGGGGCAACCATGAGATTATAATTGATACATACGCAGTGCTTTATTCTAAAGCTGATATACAGCAAAAGATCACACCACAGCATGTAACCATACGGTCAAAAGTGGTAATGATTAAAAAGTAGATACTTTAAAATCGGAACAAATCGGTTGGGAGAGCAAAGGCCGGCACGAATGCCTGCGGATTAAAAGAAAAAGGTTGGCACAAAGATAGGGCTGTAAGCCCCTTGTGCCAACCTTTTTTTGAGGTTTTTAATGTACTGGTACAAAGTTACCAGCCCATTTCATACCATAAAAATGGTAAATATGATCCGTAAATCATTGTTTTGCAATGAAATACAAAATAGGTTTTCGTAATTATACCATTAAAATTTAAAGCCCAGTGTGAGCAAAAAGTCGTTAGTTACTACGCTTGTTTCAGCCACCGGAGCGCCTGTATATGGCGTGATGGATCCAACTCCCTTGCCTCTGCGATAACCAAAATCCAGGAAGAATGACTTGCCACGTACCCCTGCACCTGCTGTGAACGCTGTGTTGAAATCTGTAGCACCTTCTTCCGGTTTGCCCAACAGGTTAAACCCGCCACGCAAACGGAATTCATCCAGCACCACTTCAGCGCCAAACCGTGCATTCATGGCCTGACGATAGCTGCGGGTAATATCGTTATTCACCTGGCGCTCGTATTCTTTGTTGCTGGAGCTGGCTACATCAGAAGTAAAGTTGTAGCGATTGGCAGAATAATCCACCCATTCCACGTCTGCGCTCAGGAAACCGATTTTTTTCACCACTACCGCAGCACTGGCACTGGCACGCCATGGGGTGCGGAGTTTGTAATCAAAAGTGCCATCGGGAGAGTTCTGTATTTCTCCGATGTTGGAGCCGGTGCCATCGGTATAATCGTAGGCAAATGTATTACTGTATTGATCGGTCAGGCTGATAGCGGTTGGCGTATGGAAGGCAGCTCCTACGCGCAAAGCCTGGGTTACTTTATAGATGACACCCAGCTTAAGGTTGATACCTACACCGTTGGAACGCAAATATTCGGTGTAAGTAAGCCGGTCAAAATAGTCCACGGCCTCCGCAGGGTCGCTCTCAACATACTCTCCTTCAATGCGGTAATTCACAAACGGTACACCCACCGTGGCGCCCACCATGAGTTTTTCATCGTAATTGCCGGCAAACGCAATAGCCATTTCGTTCATACGGCCATACGTGTTCAATATTTGAGAACGACGCACCGTAGCATTTTCATTTCCTGCAAAATCGTAGGTCAGGTTGCCATTGCCATCCTCATAAATGGCATTAGCATTGTAAGCCATCTCTGAGCCAAATGGGTCTACGTTGTTGGTCTGATAATCATTGAAATAACCGTTCATGATCGTTCCTGCCGCATCGCCCTCATAGTAAATGGCGCGATTGTAATCAGCCTGCCGGTTGTATCCAATGCCGAAGTTGAAGGACTTCCAGCTGCTGCTTTCTCCGGGCGAAGTATTGAAAACCAATCCAATGTTGTCAAATCCAAATTTACTGCGGTCGTCGCTGTATTCAGGGTTGCCGCTAATGGCTGCACTTGAATTGGCAATACGAAGGGCTGGGGTAAGGGTTAGTTCATTGCTGCGGAACATGGCCAATCCCGCCGGGTTCTGGCTGATGGCGCCAAATTCAGCCCCTAAAGCACCGAATGCGCCGCCGGCGCCTACATATCGGGCTGAACCGCTGGATTGTAAATAGGAATAACGCAGTACATCACTTGCGTTTTGGGCATATGCCTGACTAATGCAAAGAAGGGCAAAGGCCAGGATGGAAATCTTTTTCATGGTATAATAAAATGATGGTTCAGGCAAAAAAAGAGCGGAAAAAGGCGACATGCACCGATTTCCGCCCTCTGTATCAATTCATGGATGTTACGTTAATTGCGACCACGGCTACCGCCACCTCCGCCACTGCTGCGACCACCGCCACCTCCGCTGTTTCCGCCACTGCTGCGGCCTGAGCTGCCGGAGTTGCTGTTGCCGCCGCTGGAGCGCATGCTGCCGCCATTGTCAGAGCGACTTGGGCTGCTGCGTTCCATGGAACGGTTGTCATCATTTCCACCGGAGCGGCTCGGACGCTCATAACTGCGCTCTTCTGAACGGCGCGTTGGGCGACTTTCTTCCTGCCTACGGCTTGGCTGCTCTTCCGTGCGACGCGGGGTGTAACCACCGTTGTCTTCACGACGGGAAGGCGTTTCTGTACGTTGCGGACGTGAGGCCGGCTCTTCAGAACGACGAGGGGTATAACCATCATCGCGGCGTGAAGGGGTTTCCGTACGCTGTGGACGAGAAGTTGGCTCTTCAGCCCTGCGTGGTGCACTGCTATCATCCCGGCGCGTTGGGCTTTCTACCCCGCGGCCGGTTGGTGTATCCGGAGTGCGGGTGCGACCAGTAGCTGCATCCTGCGGACGACGACCGGTGTTGTCCGGAGTAGCCGTACGATCCGGAGCGGAAGGCTGTTTGGTGCGGCCAACGGCAGTACCCGGATCCATGTCGGTAGCGGTGCGACCCGGACGTGCTGTTTTTTCAATGGTTGGTGCATTGTTATCTGCAGGAGACAAACGTCCCTTATTGTCGGCAATGCGTGCATAACCAGGGTTACCTTGGGTACCGCCGCGGCGTGGGCCGGTATACGTACGTGGAACGTAACCGCCACCGTTATTGCTGTTGTTGAAGTAATAATGGTTGTTTACCCAGGTATTACCTCCCCAGCCCCAGTTATTACCTCCCCAACCCCAACCCCAATTGTTGAAGTATGGGTTGTAACCATTCCAGGTCCAGTAAGGATCGTAGAAGTAATTGTTCGTTACCCATGGGTTAAACCATGGACTGTTGAATTGATAGCAACTGTTCCAGCCCCAGGTATTCCAGCCGGGGTTTCCGCCCCAGCCGGCATCCCAACTGTTCCAGCCCCAGGAATTCCAGCGCTGCCAGCGACGCCAGCGGCGCCAGTTCCAGTAGTCGTTGTAGTTCGACACGTAAATACTCATGCCGGGAGAAAAGAAGGGGTCGTAGTTATACATATCCACGAAGAATGGATCATAATAATCTACCACCACTGAGCGGCGGTGAAAACGACGAATGCGGGAGGAGTACTCGTATGCATAATCGTCGTCCTCATAATAATATTCATCATCGTCGTTATATCGACGCGTCACATTGTTGTCGTTGTACTCTTCTGTATAAGTAGACGGAGGATTCGCCGGTCTGTCAGATGCAGGATCGAAGTACAAATCATCCTGAGCGGTTGCCGAGAAGGAAGCGCCCAACATGAACAGGCCAATCAATGCCCAAAATCGAGAACTATGTACGTTTTTCATGGCGTGAAAGTGAAAAATTGTTTGCGCAGTTTCCGGTGCGCCTATTTTCTGGGTCAAAAATAATGGTAAGCAATCAGTATTTTTGGTTAAGGGCACATTAAACTCAAAATTGGCGGTGGTTAAACTTGGTTAAAAGCGAAGGACGAAGAATAATATTTGTTAAAATTTTAATGCAATAAAGAAAAATACGACTATTCCAACCTGCTTCCGGGTAGTTTACGTCTACTTAGTCATACTTTTGCAAGGGCACCCCAGGCATTACCCATGAAAGAAACAAAATTCATTGAGCAGAATCGGGAGAAATGGGCGGAGTTTGAAAAAATGCTTCGCGAAGACCGTAAGGACCCTGAAAAATTGAACGATTTGTTCATTCAGGTAACCGACGATCTTTCTTATGCCCGTACATTTTATCCAAACCGCTCGGTACGGGTATTCCTCAATGCGTTGGCTCAGCGCGTATTTCACAACATTTATAAAGGGCGGCGTTTCCCGGTAGAGCGGTTGCGCTTGTTCTGGACAGATGAGTTGCCGCGCATTATGTGGGAGTCCAGGCAGGCACTGCTGTTGTCGTTTGCCTTGTTTGTTTTATCATTTGGCATTGGGGTGGTGTCCAGCATCATTAACCCGGATTTTGCCCGGATCATTCTGGGCGACGGATATGTAGACATGACACTGACCAACATTGAAAATGGTGATCCGATGGCAGTCTATAAGGATTCAGGTCCATTGGGTATGACGGCCGGTATTACAGCCAACAACCTTTTTGTAGCCCTCCGGACGGCTATTTTTGGGGTGCTGGCTTCTATTGGAACGGTGTTTATCATGTTGTACAACGGTATTATGGTGGGTGCTTTTCAGTATTTTTTTGTGGAACAAGGCGTGTTTTGGGAGTCGTTCCTCACTATTTGGATCCATGGTACGCTGGAGATCAGTGCCATTATCATTGCCGGAGCGGCGGGTATGGTGGCCGGATCGGGATTGTTGTTCCCGGGCACTTACCGGCGTGTTCAGGCTTTTCAGCTGAGTATGCGGCGGGGATTAAAAATCTTCATTGGCATTGTACCAATCATCATTCTGGCCGGTTTTTTTGAGAGCTTTCTCACCAGATTTACCGAAACACCTGATCCGATCCGCGCTGCGTTTATCCTCACGTCCTTATTGTTTGTGCTTTGGTATTTTGTATGGTTGCCCTGGCACAAGCACAAAACAGGCGGGTTCAAGACAGTAGTAATCGACAAAGAACTTCCGCCCACGCGCGTAAATGCACTGGATTTTACCAGCATCAAGACGGTAGGAGAAATCCTTTCGGATGTTTTTACGGTACTTTCCCGTCATCCACGCACCACATTACTGGGATTGTTTGCTACTACTACAGCGTTTGTCGGATGGAGCTTCGGCTGGTCCGATAAACCGGCGGCCGAGACCTTCGTTTTTGTGGATGTGACTTTTTGGCCCTTGGATATTCTGGGTAGTTTGGGCGAGTTTTTCAGCAGGGATCATCCGGGAGGCTTGTATTTTTTCCAGATAATAATGCTTGCGGGGATCGCAGTAGCAGCATTCCGGGCATTGGAAGAAGAAATTCCCAGCGTTCAACGCAAGCCGTTCTCTGGTAAAAGAATGCTGCTGTCTGGTTTTTTCCTTTTGTTATTGATGCCGGGATTCGCTGCCATGCTGGAGTTTTTATCGGAGTTTTATGGGGTAATGATATCCTGGATTGTTTTCCCTTTTCTGGCACTTTGGGCGGCGGTGATCTATTTCGAAAACCTGAACCCAATCAAAGCTTTGATAAGGGCTTTTCAACTCATGCGTTGGGGGCCGGCTATGGGCATTGGGCTGCTGATTGGAGTCCTGAATTTGTTGTTTTTTATGTTTCTGGAATCGCCAATTTGGGAGATGACGATCACGTTACTCAGTTGGTTTGTACCACCGGCTGAAGGCGCTATGGCAGCGTTTAGCAGCATCTCTACTACTTGTGTGGCAGGAATGTTGATGTATTTTTTCTTTTTGTTGACTATCCTCAGCGGAGGGTTGCAGTATTTTTCCTACCGTGAAATCGGTGATGCCAACAGCCTTCGCCAGCAATTGGGACAAATAGGACAAACCAGAAAGATACGAGGACTGGCGAGGGAATGATTGCTGTCCAAATCAAATGTTCCTGAGAAAGGCATAAAGGATTACTATTTTTGCCCCTCATTCTGTTACATCATACCGGAATACCATTCCGGCTTACTTGCTCACTTACTCACTCACACTAGTGTCTGTACAAGTTCAAAACTTAACCAAGATTTATGGTCCACAGCGTGCTGTGGACAGCATTTCCTTTGAAGCGCACAAAGGAGAGGTGCTTGGTTTTCTGGGGCCTAACGGCGCCGGAAAAACTACTACCATGAAAATCATTACCGGTTATTTGCCACAGAATGAAGGCACGGCCACGGTTTGCGGGTTCGATGTCTCCACACAGCCTATGGAGGCGCGTGCAAGGGTGGGGTATTTGCCGGAACACAATCCGCTGTATAAAGAAATGTATGTGCGGGAATATCTGACCTTCACGGCAGGCTTGCACCAGGTGAAAAACGTAGAAAAAAGTGTAAATGAGATGGTGGAGCGCACGGGTTTGGTAACGCACCGCCACAAACAGATTGGGGAGCTATCCAAAGGCTACCGGCAACGGGTAGGATTGGCACAGGCCATGCTGCACAACCCGGATGTACTCATTCTCGACGAGCCCACCAGTGGCCTTGACCCGAATCAAATCGTAGAAATCCGACAACTCATCAAGGACCTGGGGAAAGAAAAAACCGTAATTCTGAGCACCCACATCCTGGGCGAGGTGGAAGCCGTATGCGACCGTGCCATCATCATTAACCGGGGCAAACTGGTGGCCGATGCGCCTATTCAGGAGCTCAAGCAGCGCTTTGCCGGTCAGCAAGTGGTAACTGCGGGATTTGCTGAAGCGACGGATAAGAATGCTTTGGCTAAAATTAAAAACGTACAGGCAGTGAAAAATCTGGGCAATAACCTCTGGCAACTCAGTTCACCTACTGGCGTTGATATCCGTTCAGAGGTATTTGCTTTTGCCGTTTCTAACAAACTGACTTTGTTGGAGTTACACCGGGAGGAGCACTCTGTGGAGGATGTTTTTCAACAGTTGACCAAATAATCTTAACTTTGTTCAAAATAAGGCCACTATGAGCGCATCGCTGCTGAATAGAATTACCATTGATCCCAATGTTTGCTTTGGGAAACCAACTGTACGCAATATGCGCTACCCGGTTGAAATGATTCTTGATCTTTTGTCGGCCGGGATGACAACAGAAGAGATCCTTCAGGATTACCCTGATTTGGAGCAAAGTGACATCTTGGCGTGCCTTGAGTTTGCATCCAGAATAGTCAAAGTAAAGAGTATTCATAAGGTAATGCTGGCTGCATGAAGTTCCTGTTGGATGCTCAACTACCTCTGGCGTTGAAATCCTGGCTAAAAAGCCAGGGCCATGATGTTGTACATACACTTGATTTGCCTCAAAAAATCTGACACAGGACAGCCTCATTATTGATCTGTCCGTTGCAGAGAATCGTATTGTGATAACAAAGGATAGTGATTTCTTTGACTACTTTACACTGAAAGGAACTTCTCCCAAATTGCTGATGATCACCACCGGAAATATTGTTAATAAAGAACTTATCTCGCTTTTTCAACTTAATTTTGAAAAATTAGAGGATTTATTGCAACAGTTTTCTGTGATTGAAATGAACAACACAGACATCATTGTGCATTATTGAACCATGCTGCCCATTTTCAAAAAAGAGATCAATACGTTTTTTTCCTCCCTCATTGGCTACATCGTGATCGGGGTGTTCCTGGTACTGATGGGATTGCTGTTATGGGTATTCCCGGAATTCAGCATTCTGGATGGCGCCTATGCCAATCTGGATACCTTGTTTACCATTTCACCCATGGTATTCATGTTCCTGATTCCGGCGGTTACCATGCGGACTTTTGCAGAGGAAAAGCAAAGCGGCACCATAGAATTGCTGGCTACACGCCCCATCACCGATTGGCAGATTGTAGGCGGAAAATTCCTGGCTTGTCTGGCGCTGGTTGTGTTTGCGTTGCTGCCAACAGTCTTGTACTATGTGTCGGTATACCAGTTAGGCGCGCCTCCCGGCAATCTTGATTCCGGAGGTATTCTGGGTTCTTATATCGGGTTGTTATTCCTGGCCGCCGCATTTTCTGCTATAGGCGTTTTTGCCAGTTCGCTCACCAACAATCAGATTGTGGCATTTGTACTGGCTACGTTCCTGTGCTTTTTTACGTACATGGCGTTTGATTTCCTCAGTCGCCTGCCCATTTTTTTTGGCAAAACAGATGATATCGTACAGTCAATCGGCATTGCCTACCACTACGATTCGATGAGTCGCGGCGTGCTGGACTCCCGCGATGTGGTGTATTTCCTGTCGGTCATTTCGCTGTTCCTGGCCGCAACGGTCCTCTCTCTGGGAAAACGGCGTTGGTAGGATAACGGTGGACGGTTTACGGTAGACGGCCTACGGTGGCGTTGCTCTTGGTGAATCAGGAAAAATGATTGACTATCAAAAATTCCCCTTGCCAATATTGGAAAGATTAAACAAAATGAGTTGTCATCCTGACGGGACCTGTCCACGCTAAGTGCGCGTACCACGGGTAGCCAAATACTTTGAGTGCTGATGGGCAAAAAATCCTGCCATAAGCGCACTTAGAGCGGACGGGTCCCGGCAGGAAGACAACTCATGATGGAAAAATCTTAATGATCGCCCTCCCGATTGCAAGTCCACCGTCCACCGTCAAATCTTCTCCTTCAACATCCGTTCAATGTAAACAGGCTTGAGGTTGACGCCCATGATCTGGCCTTCCGGGTTGATGAGGAAGGTGGCGGGGATGGATTTGATGTTGTATTGCAGCGCTAATCCGCCGTTGAATTCGCCGGATTCCATGGTGTGGTATTTCCAAACCAATCCGTCGCGGTTGATGGCGCTCTTCCAGGAATTCGGATTCTGTTCAATCCCTACGCTGAAGATTTCAAAACCTTTTTCGTGAAACTCCTGGTAGATTTTTACCAGTTCCGGATTTTCTTTCCGACACGGACCACACCAACTACCCCAGAATTGGAGCAAAACATATTTCCCTCTCAGATCCGACAGTTTGGCGCGTTCACCGTTGAGCAGACCTACTTCAAAATCAGGCGCTGTTTCCCCGGAGGCAAATCGCGGCTGGCGGTATTGGTAAAAGAGGTATGCTACAATGGCTAATAAGCCAATGATGATGAGGGTGGAACGATTTTTCATCCTGTTTCAGTCAAATAAGTGGATCAAGCCGGCGCCTCGGATGTTTCAAGAACTTCCGCCGCCGGCACTTCTTCTTCTGCTTCAATAATATCCAGCTCTACCCGCAGATTATCTATGATAAACTCCTGACGCTCCGGCGTGTTTTTGCCCATATAGTAATCCAGTACGTGGTCCAGATTGGTATCTTCCGGCAGGAACACCGGATCCAGCCGGATATCCTCTCCAATGAAGGCCCCAAATTCGTTAGGACTGATTTCACCCAAACCTTTGAATCGGGTGATTTCCGGTTTGCCGCGGAGTTTTTTAATGGCTGCCTGTTTCTCCGTTTCTGAATAACAATAGTAGGTATGCTGCTTATCACGCACCCGGAACAGCGGGGTGTCCAGGATGTACAAATGGCCATTGCGCACTACATCCGGAAAAAACTGCAGGAAAAAAGTGAGCATCAACAAACGGATGTGCATCCCGTCTACGTCGGCATCTGTGGCAATAACGATGCGGTTGTAGCGTAGATCGTCCAAAGAGTCTTCAATGTTCAGCGCGTGCTGAAGCAGGTTGAATTCCTCATTCTGGTACACGATCTTTTTGGTCAGACCATAACAGTTGAGCGGCTTACCCCGCAAGCTGAATACGGCCTGAGTATCGGTATTTCTGGACTTGGTGATGGAACCACTGGCCGAGTCACCCTCGGTAATGAATACGGTAGTGGCCAGGCGCACCTCTTCCGGGCCTTTTTCATTGAGGTGGTAGCGACAGTCGCGCAGTTTTTTGTTGTGGATATTAGCTGCTTTGGCGCGTTGGTTAGCCAGTTTTTTTACCTCTGAGATCTCTTTGCGCTCACGTTCGCTTTGCTGGATGCGTTTGAGTAGCTCCTTGGCTACTTCCGGGTTTTTGTGCAGGAAGTTGTCGAGTTCCTTAGACAGGAAGTCCGACATAAACGTGCGGACCGCAGGACCATCCGGCGCCATACGTTCAGAGCCCAGTCGGGTCTTTGTCTGACTTTCGAACATGGGATCTTCCACGCGTACGGCCACTGCGGCAATAATGCTCTCCCGAATATCTTTGGCGTCGAATTCTTTTTTGAAGTGGGTGCGCACCACTTTCACCAGCGCCTCTCGGAAAGCATTGAGGTGGGTGCCGCCCTGGGTGGTGTTTTGCCCGTTCACGAAGGAGTAAATTTGTTCTCCATAGTGATTGCCGTGGGTCATGGCGATTTCTACATCTTCGCCGCGCAGGTGAATAATGGGGTAACGGGTAGCTTCCTGACCGGTTTTTTTCTCCAGCAGGTCGAACAATCCGTTCCTGGACAAGAATGATTTTCCGTTGAAGTTGATTTTCAATCCGGCATTCAGGTAGGCATAGTCCCAGAGTTTTTGCTCTATATATTCCGGTAGCCAGCGGTAATTGCGGAAAAGGCCATTGTCCGGCTTGAATTCCACCAGCGTGCCATTTTCCTCTTTGGAAGGCTCAATTTTGCTCTCTTTCTTCAGGTTGCCGAAGTTGAATTCGGCGGATTTCATCTGCCCGTCGCGAACGGCAGTTACCTTGAAATATTCCGAAAGGGCGTTTACAGCCTTCGTACCCACCCCGTTCAAGCCAACAGATTTTTTAAACGCCTTGCTATCGTATTTGGCGCCGGTATTGATCTTGGACACCACATCTACTACTTTACCGAGCGGAATACCCCGCCCGAAATCGCGCACAGTGCAGCCATTTTCATTCAGGGTAATGTCTATAACCTTGCCGTACCCCATGGCATATTCATCAATACAGTTATCCAGCACCTCTTTCATCAGCACATAAATGCCATCATCAGGACTGGATCCGTCGCCTAGTTTACCAATGTACATGCCCGGGCGCAGGCGGATGTGTTCCCGCCAGTCGAGCGACTTAATCTCATCTTCGGTATATTTAACTTCTTGCATATCCGGTTTGGATGGTTTGCCAGCCTTTCCGGCCAGCGGTGGTGGAGCCGTTGGTTTGGTTTTGCTTTCTGACTTGGATGATTTAATATTTGCGCCCAAAGTAACGGAGTTTTGTGGTGATGATGTAATATCGGGCAAAAATAAAACAAATGTTTTGTGTTTAAAACAAATTGTATTTTATTTATCGAAATAACTTTTCTTGTACCGGGCAACTCATGCTTATACCTTTGCGTTCTTTACCATTGGTCTTCATCTGCTTGTTGCCAAGCTAGCGGTAAAATCCAACAACAAACGATCTATTGAAACCACAAGATTTTTTCATACAAACACTTTTAGTTGCGTTTGCGTTGCTGGCAGCCACTGTTTTGCTTTCGGCCCAAAACCCGGCTGCACAGCCCTCCAAAATCACCAATCAACCCTCCCAACCACCGTCCACCGTAGGCCGGCCACCGTCCACCGTCTCCGATACCCAAAAACTCAAAATTGAAACCGCAGCTGTTATTGAATATTTTCTCAAAAACGGTCGTGAAATCCAGAAGCTGAGCGGTACGGTGCGCATGCGGCAGGAAAACACCCTGATTTACTGCGATACAGCGGTTTTGGATAAGGATTTTGCCATTTTGCGCGGCAATGTGGTGATTGCACAAGGGGATACCGTCAAGGCATTTGCCGATTCTGCCCACTACGACGCGGCGACTAAAATCAGCGACCTGTTTAACAAGGTGGTGCTGGTGAATGGCAAACAACAGTTGTTTACCGAAAGACTTCGGTACGATACCGGCAACAAAATAGCCACCTACACCACCGGTGGTACCATGACTAATGGTAAAAGTCAGGTAGTGAGCAGGCGTGGCACCTATTTGGTAGATCAAAAAGAAGTGCTCCTGAAGGGCAATGTGGTGGTTACAGACCCGGAGTTTACCATGCGAACCGATACCATGACGTTCAATACGGAAGCCCAGTTGGTGAGGTTTGTGGCGCCTACCCTGATTAGTCAGCGGGGCAGCAAAATCTATACGGAAAGTGGCTTTTACGATATGGAAAACGACTTTGCGGAGTTTGACCAAAATCCGCAATATGAAAAGGACGGGCAGCTGGGTCGGGCCCGTAAAATGCGTTATGAAGGAAATTTGAAGGATTATACCCTGGAAGGAGACGCGCATATTGAAGATCCTAAAAAAGGCGAAGTTGCCGACGCCGAAGTGATCCGGTTCAATTCGGAAACAGAAAAAACCATTCTTCGTGGCAGTGCGCATTTTCGGGATAGTATCCGGGATATTCAGGGCAGTGAAATCCGGTATGACAGTAAGAATAAAAGCTACCAGCTCACCGGACGCGGACGCGTAAGCGACCCGCCCAATATCATTGAGGCCGATTCACTGGATTTCAACGATGTGCTGGGCAACGGGGTGGCCCTGGGAAGTGTGTCGTGGCAGGATACCTCCAGCGATTACACGGTGTTGTCGTGGCGTATGGATTACAACAAAAAATCACAGTACCTCAATGCCTTTGGTGGGTTTGGCCCGGAAGGAGCAGGTGGACGGCCCATGATGAAGAGTTTGATTGACCGTGACACATTATTCATGAGTGCCGATACGCTCACTTCTTTTAAGCCGGATTCTGCCAGTGATGTGCGGCAATTGTATGCACACCGCGATGTCAGGATTTTCAAAAGTGATCTGCAGGCTGCCTGCGATTCGCTCACGTTTAGCAGCGCTGATTCCATTTTTTGGTTCTACCGAATTAATAACCAGCCTGTAATCTGGTCGGACACCTCCCAGTTTTCCGGCGATACCATCCGGATGTTGTTAAAAAACAAAAAACTGGACCGGCTTTGGCTTCGGCAAAATGCGCTGGTGGTGAATTCGGAAGACGGGATCCTGTTCAATCAGATTCGGGGTAAATACTCCACCGTTTTCTTCCGCGACGATGAAGCCCGGGAGATGCTGGTGGAGGGCAATGCTCAGGCGCTGTATTATGCGGTGGACGACAATAAAGCCTACATCGGGTTGAATGAAACGGCGTGTTCGGAAATGCGCCTGTTTTTTGGGGATAACAAGGTAGAGAGTATCAAATTTTACCAGAAGCCCAGCGGTAAATTTATTCCGATGAAAGAGGCCGGCAAGGAAACCAAAAAACTGGAAGGGTTCTTCTGGGAGCAGGTGCGGCGGCCGAGGAAGGTGGAGGATTTGTGAATTGGTTTTCTGCAGGGTTTGTTTTCCCGAAGTATGTGTTTTCCCGCAGATTTACGCAGAGGGCGTTCGGCTTGGTATTGGAATTTACTTAACAAGCCAAGACAGCATTTTTTAAATCCTTCGAAATGCCAGGCCGAACGTCTTCTGCGTACATCTGCGGTCCATCTGCGTAAATCTTCGGGAAACATATCCCCCCCTACGGCCCATAAAGCCTGCTATACACCCTGCTCACACCCAGCAACAAATACCCAATCACCACATACTCGCCAAAACGAACGGCAAGCAACTCAAACATGTTGATCCTGCGTACAACCTCCCCGCCCTCCCGGTCAATACACTCGAATTTTTGGGAAACCTGCACCCCTCCACCTTGCAACCCTCTGCTAACAGATTCCCTTTCCAGGCCGCTGTTTTCAGGGCAATAAACGCACTCTATCGCTTTATTGTACAAAACGTTGCCAGGCTGATCCAGGGCCATGCCCATCAGAGCAAAAAAGGTAATACCGGCGGCTGTGCCCAGCGCTCCGTATTTGTGTAAATCTTCCGATCTCTGGCAAATCCGGAAGCCAAACCAGCCCAGCACCAGTAAAAGGATGGAACTGAATCCTTCCACAAAGGTGAATCCGTAAAAAATGGCATAGCTGCCCCCAATAAACAGCGCAATGGCTCCGATGATGATCGGAATCCAAAGAAAAGATGGTATTTTGCTGGTCCAGTTTGACATCTTTTTGAATTTGTAACATGAGGTAGTATGGGAAACCTACTCTACGATACCCTCAAAACCTCCAACCGAACGCCTCTGCTCCCCTTTCCCTACAACTCCCCGGCCAACAATTTCAACCGGATTTCCGCAGATTTCAGACTAAACAACACCAGATCCCTGCGTGCCAGGGCCTGCTCCAGCGTGTTTTGGGCAATTTGTGGTTCCAGACCATTGGTAGTGCCTAAGCGAAAACGTTCCGTGCTCACGGTGAGGTTTTCCCTGGCAATGCGTACATTTTCTTCTTCCAGACTCAGTATTTGCTGCTGGCTTTGAAACAACGCCAGTTGGTTGTCCAGTTCTGTTTCCAGTACGGTACGCTGATTTTCTATCCGCAGATTAGATTGCTGGGCGGCAAGGCGGGCAGTTTCTACCTGGCGTTTGTTATTGCCGCCGTTGTATAGGGGCAGAACCAATCCGGCGCCTACAGAAAGGCCGGCCTGGGTATTGTTGAGCAAGAAGCCCGCGCCGTTATCGGAACGCACGGCATTCAGTTGGCTGTTGCCGGTGATTCGCGGCTTGTTTTGGGTCCGGTTTTCATCTACTACCAGCGCCGCTACTTCGGCAGACTTTTGCAGGGATAGCAGGGTAGGGTTGTTGGTCATGATCTTTTGGATCGTTCCGTTGCGATCAGGAGAAAAGTTCGTGTTCAGGGTTTCATCCACTCTGAAGGCTGTTTCCGGTGCGCGCACGAGCAGTCGGTTGAGGGCACGTTTGGCATTGGCAGTAGCAGCTTGTTGCAGGATCAGGTCGGCGCGACGTTGGTTGAGGTCTATCCGGGCCTGGAGGGCATCTGTTTGGGCGGCAAAGCCAGAAGCAAGGCGCACTTCGGCAATGCGCAGGCGTTCTTCATTGAGTACGATCACCTCCGCAAGGGCGCGTTCCTGCATCCGTCCGCGTACGACCTCATAATAGGCGGTCAGAACGGCAGCGGCAGTTTGCTGAACGGTATTTTGCAGGTTGATCTGGCCCAGGGCTTCCAGTTCACCGAGGCGTTTTTTGGTAATATGCATCCTGCGCCCGTCGAACAATGTCCAGCTCAGTTGTACGCCGGCATTGGCGTTGTTGAAAGGTGCTCCAACTTCATTAAATTCAGAGCCGTTGGCCAGTTTTTGCTGGAAGGTGCTGAGGGTAAACGTTTCGTTGACCACCAAATTCACGGTAGGCAACATGCCGGCATTGCCTTTTGTGTTGTTAAGGCGTGCAATATCTGCATCTGCCTGGCCGATCCGGATATCATAATTGGATTCCAGCGCCAGACGTACCGCTTCTTCCGGGCTGAGCAAAGGATCTGCCGGATTTTGGGCATGGAGGAATGACCCCGTAACGTTCAGGGTTAGCCCTAAAAGGAGGAAAATGGAGTGCCGGATGGAAGAGAATCGTAGTGCCATAAGGAAATAACTCCCCAAAGGAACCTGTTTTTGTGCTTTTGAGCAGGATTTTTGAGGTGTTTATTTTTTTTCTGAAAAAAGATTTGGTGGATAAAAAAACTTATCAGAAATTTGCACCCGCTAAACGCAAAAGGGCGCATAACTCAGTTGGTTCAGAGTGGCTGCCTTACAAGCAGCAAGTCGGAGGTTCGAGTCCTTCTGTGCCCACAAGGCCTTCCAGAGATGGGAGGCCTTTTTTGTTTCTGTATGTCCCGATTTTATATCGGGAAAGTCGGAGGTTCGTCCCGAGTTCTCGGGACTGTGCCCACAAGGCCTTCCAGAGATGGGAGGCCTTTTTTGTTTCTGTATGTCCCGATTTTACATCGGGAAAGTCGGAGGTTCGTCCCGAGTTCTCGGGACTGTGCCCACAAGAGGGTGTCTCAAAAGTAATTTTTACCGCAGAGGCAGAGAGGAGAAGAGGTATAAACAGTTGATTTTCAAGCTCTCTGTGTCACTCCGTCTTTGCGGTAAAAATAAAAAAGCGACTTGTGAGACAGCCTCTTTTTTGTTTCTGTATGTCCCGATTTTATATCGGGAAAGTCGGAGGTTCGTCCCGAGTTCTCGGGACTGTGCCCACAAGGCCTTCCAGAGATGGGAGGCCTTTTTTGTTTCTGTATGTCCCGATTTTACATCGGGAAAGTCGGAGGTTCGTCCCGAGTTCTCGGGACTGTGCCCACAAGGCCTTCCAGAGATGGGAGGCCTTTTTTGTTTCTGTATGTCCCGATTTTATATCGGGAAAGTCGGAGGTTCGTCCCGAGTTCTCGGGACTGTGCCCACAAGGCCTTCCAGAGATGGGAGGCCTTTTTTGTTTCTGTATGTCCCGATTTTACATCGGGAAAGTCGGAGGTTCGTCCCGAGTTCTCGGGACTGTGCCCACAAGGCCTTCCAGAGATGGGAGGCCTTTTTTGTTTCTGTATGTCCCGATTTTATATCGGGAAAGTCGGAGGTTCGTCCCGAGTTCTCGGGACTGTGCCCACAAGGCCTTCCAGAGATG
>JBIKUE010000216.1:0-4878 GCA_044347755.1 Saprospiraceae bacterium | reverse complement strand
CACGACCGGGATATTATTCGCACTGTAAGGGGCTTAACCAACAAGCCCATTTATGTAGATGCCAATCAGGGCTGGACAGATCGGGAAGAGGCCCTTGATTTGGTATACTGGCTGACAGAAAACGATGTAAAAATCGTTGAACAACCGTTTAAAAAGGATGATTTAAGTGCTTCACAATGGTTAAGTGAACGCTCCCCTTTACCCATTTTTGCCGATGAAAGTTGCCAAAAACACGCGGATTTGGCTGGGTTAGCTCATGCTTTTCACGGGGTTAACATCAAACTGATGAAATGCACCGGTTTAAGCGAAGGATTCCGCATGGCCACAACCGCGCGGGAGATGGGATTGAAACTGATGGTAGGATGTATGACCGAAACCTCCTGTGGCATCATGGCCGCAGCTACACTGGCTCCCTTGTGCGATTATGCGGATATCGATGGTTGCTGGCTTATCCGCAATAATCCGTTTGATCTTCCGGAACTTAAGGATGGGAAGGTGGTGCTGGGTGGGAGATGGGAGATGGGAGATGAGAGATGAGAGATGAGATATGAGAGATGAGAGATGGGAGATGGGAGATGGGAGCACAATTTAGTCCATATGCTCCACCGTCTTCCGTAGGCCGTCTTCCGTAAGCCGTCAACTGTCTACCGTAGGCCGTAAGCCTTCTACGGTTGGTTGGCCGCCGTCTACAGCCGGGCGTTCTCCGTCGGCAGCAGTTTCCGCTTTTTTGCGTTCGCGTTTGGCGCGTTCTTCTGCGTCTAGTTTATCATATGCCTTGATGATTTCTTTTACCAGGCGGTGACGCACTACGTCCTCGGCTGTGAGGTGCAGAGTGGCGATACCATCTACTCCGGAAAGGATTTCAATGGCCTGCTTTAATCCGCTTTTTTGGTGATGCGGCAAGTCAATCTGGCTCATATCCCCTGTAATAATACATTTAGCGGATGGCCCGAGACGTGTCAGGAACATTTTAATCTGAAGCGGGGTGGCATTTTGTGCTTCATCCAGAATGATAAAGGCGTTGTCGAGTGTACGGCCACGCATGAATGCAAGTGGCGCAATTTCGATTACACGGTTTTCCATGAAAAAGTTAAGCTTATCCATGGGAAGCATATCATCCAGCGCATCATACAAGGGGCGCAGATAGGGATCCACTTTTTCTTTCAGATCTCCTGGCAGGAAGCCCAGATTTTCACCCGCTTCCACAGCAGGGCGTGTTAGGACAATTTTTTTGACCAGCTTGTTTTTCAGCGCACGCACGGCCAAGGCCACCGCAGTATAGGTTTTACCAGTACCGGCAGGTCCGAGTGCAAACAGGATATCATTGGTGTCGCACACATCCACCATCAATTTTTGGTTCCTGGTTTTGGCTTTAATGGGTCTGCCATCCCTGCCAAAGAGAATGACATTGTTGCCGGAGCCATCGCCATTTACGGGAATTCTTACTTCAAACGGATTTTCTCCGCCCAGCAAATCTTCCACCGTTTGAACAGGCAGTTCGTTGTGTTCGCGCAGGTAGCGTGCCATCATCTCGAATTTTCCCTTGGCAGCCTGGGAGTCCTTTTTTTCTCCGGTGATTTTCAGGCTGTTACCGCGCGAAGTAATTGTGGCATCTGGGAATGCTTTTCGCAAAAGATTTAACTTTGCGTTGTTTTCGCCGAATAGCTCAAGAGGGTCAAGGCCCTCAATAGTTAGAATGATTTCGCTCAAATTGTGTAGCTCGAATTTAGCGGCAGCGGGAGTTAACCGGTTGAGGAACAAATAATAAAACCAGCGTCTCCATGCCTTTGAAAAAAAGCAGTTCTTTTATGCCCACAAAACTAAGTAATTGCAAGCACAAACGGAAACATAAAAAAGTCAATCAGAGTTTCTTTTATTAAAAATTTAATCTCCACTTTTTATACATAACTTGCAGGAATACCCTTCCGGCATACATACTCACTCAATCTCTCATTCAACCAATGGTCACCCTCACCACCGATTTCGGTACTCAGGACTTTTACGTAGGCTCGTTGAAAGGCGCCCTACTTCGGCGGGTGTCTGGCTTGCAACTGGTGGACATTACGCACGAGATTGCGCCTTTCGATATTGTAAGGGCTGCTTTTGTGGTGGCTAATGTATGGCGTGAATTCCCGGTGGGCACCATTCACCTTATTGGTGTCAATTGTGTTTATCAGCCAGAATACCGTTTTGTAGCTGCCCGTGTGGAAGGCCACTTTTTCATAGCACCTGACAATGGTTTGATTTCCTTGCTGTTCCCCCAAATTACCCCCGTAGACCTTCGCAATCTTCCGGCTGATACGACCGAGCATTTTGCAGTTAAAAATATTTTTGCTTCCGCCGTGGAGCATCTGGTTTCCGGACAAGATTTTGATTTGCTTGGCGAACATGCTGCACCGCTGCTGGAACGAATCAGTATTCAACCCGTTATTACCCCCACACAAATCAGAGGAACTGTTATACATGTAGACAATTTTGAAAATGTGGTGGTCAACATCCGGCGTGAGGTATTTGAACAAGCAGCCAATGGACGGCCGTTTTCCCTTTATTTCAAACGGAACGACCCCATTGTGCAATTATCTGCCAATTATTGCGATGTGACGGTGGGCGAACAACTCTGTTTGTTCAATGCTGCCGGATTTTTGGAAATAGCCGTTAATATGGGCAAAGCAGCCACGCTCTTGGGGCTGAAAGTAGAAGATGTGGTAGAAATTGTGTTCGAAACGCCGGCAAATTCAAGCGAGTTGTAAAGGCATTCAAGGCATTTTAAAGGCATCCTGCCGAGTTCTGTCGGATCTTACTCGAAAAAAAGTATTGGTTGGTCGGTCGAATACTGCACATTTGATCTGTTCTGAGACCATCACCCAATTCAAACTTCATACCTATGACTGCCTTTACTAAATCCGGCCGCCCCAAAATGCAAATTCCACTCCAGCCGTTCGACTATGTGCTGGAAGCATTGGGGCTTCTAAGTTTGGTTCTGATGATCGGCTTGTCAGTATATCATTACAACGATCTTCCGGCTACCATTCCTACCCATTTTGGCGCCGACGGGCAACCGGACCAGACCGGCTCCAAAACCACTCTTTGGATTTTGCCAGTACTGAGCGTCATCATATTCAGTTTGATGACGATTCTCAGCCGTTTTCCGCACAACTTCAACTATATGGTGAACATCACGCCGGAAAATGCTGAACGTCAGTACACCATGGCTACCCGGCTGATCCGTTTCATGAAAATGCTCGCCATTCTGATCTTCACCTTTATCACCTGGCGCACCATTCAGATTTCTGGCGGAGCCGCTACCGGTTTAGGAACGGGATTACTCATTCTGCCTGTTCTGATTCTGGGACTTACGGTTTATTACGTGTATCAAAGTTTTTCAAAACAATAACCAATACTCAACCATGTTTTTACTTTTCCTGGGCATTTTTGCCATCGTCATAGGCGCATCCGTTGCCAAAGCTAATCCTAACCTTGCCACTTTTGGTAAAATATCCCGTTTTTTGGGGATATTCCTCCTTGTAGCCGGCTTGTCTTCTTCCTGTTTTGTACAGATTCAACCAGGTGAGGTAGGCGTTAAAACCTTGTTCGGTCAAATTCAGGGAGGCACCCTAACGGAAGGTTTGAATTTCATCAATCCTCTGGTGGAAGTCAAACGATTTGATGTACGTACCCAGAATTATACCATGTCGGCGGTGCATGATGAAGGGAATAGATCGGGCGATGATGCCATTCGTGTACTGACTGCAGATGGTTTGGAGGTCGTGATTGATTTGTCGGTTTTGTATCACATCATTCCGGATAAAGCCCCGGATATTTTGCGAAACATCGGCGGTCGCGAGGTGATTACCGATAAAATCATACGACCCATGGCCCGCACCAAGATTCGTGATAATGCCGTGTTTTATGATGCCATTGCTTTATATTCCACCAAGCGGGATGAGTTTCAACAAAAGATTTTTCAAAACATAGAAAAAGACTTTGCTGTCAGAGGCATTGTGCTGGAAAACATCCTGATTAGAAACATATCGCTGCCAGAATCCGTCAAGCTCACCATCGAATCCAAAATCAATGCAGAGCAAGAATCGCAGAAGATGCGCTTTGTACTCGATAAAGAGCGTCAGGAGGCTGACCGGAAACGAGTGGAAGCGCAGGGTATCGCAGACTATCAGCGCATCATTACCTCCACACTTACCGATAAACTGCTGCAATACGAACAAATTAAAGCCCAAAAAGAACTAGCCACCTCTCCCAATGCCAAGGTAGTGGTGATGGGCTCAGGCAAATCAGCTCCCATCCTGATCGGCGGTCAATAGATTTCCATCGACGCGCAGAAAATCTAATAAAAAACGGCATCCGGAATTCCGGATGCCGTTCGCATAACTGATTGATTTGATATTGGTTAGCCTTTCTTTTTAGGCGTTGAAGGCTTCGTTGGCGCTTTGGCAGCCTTTGGCGCCTTAACAGCATCTGGCTTAGCAGCTTTTGGCGCTTTAGGAGCCGCAGCTGGTTTAGCCGCTTTCGCTGCAGGCTTTTCTGCCTTAACAGCAGCAGGCTTAGCAGCTTTCGGCGCTTTAGCCGCCGCACGGGCAGCACGGGCCTTCGCCAGAATTTCTGCACGCGTCAGTTTTGGTTCGGCAGCCTTGGCAGCTTTAGCGGCTGCTACTTCAGGGCTTGGACGACGACCGCGCTTTGGCTTATCGCCTCCGGCTGGAGCTGCAGCTTTTGGTGCTTTGGCTGGTTTGGCAGCCGCACGGGCAGCACGGGCCTTCGCCAGAATTTCTGCACGCGTCAGTTTTGGTTCGGCAGCCTTGGCAGCTTTAGCGGCTGCTACTTCAGGGCTTGGACGACGACCGCGCTTTGGCTTATCGCCTC
>JBIKUE010000116.1:0-14033 GCA_044347755.1 Saprospiraceae bacterium | reverse complement strand
GGAAATAGAAAAAGGGCGGCATGAGCCAAAAACCTGGGGCGAGGCCATGCCCGATTTCCTTCGCTGGAACGCGGATCGGGGAACACGGATTTAGAACGCGGATTTTTTTGGAACGCGGATGACGCGGATGACGCGGATTTTTTATTTGGAACGCGGATGACGCGGGTGACGCGGATTTTTTTGGAACGCGGATGACGCGGATGACGCGGATTTTTTTTGGAACGCGGATGACGCGGATGACGCGGATTTTTTTGGAACGCGGATGACGCGGATGACGCGGATTTTTTTTGGAACGCGGATGACGCGGATGACGCGGATTTTTTTGGAACGCGGATGACGCGGGTGACGCGGATTTTTTTGGAACGCGGATGACGCGGATGACGCGGATTTTTTATTTGGAACGCGGATGACGCGGATGACGCGGATTTTTTTGGAACGCGGATGACGCGGATGACGCGGATTTTTTATTTGGAACGCGGATGACGCGGATGACGCGGATTTTTTTGGAACGCGGATGACGCGGATTTTAAAATTGCCTTCGGCAATTTTGCGATAAAAAAACCTAATATCTCAAACGCTCTAAAAAAGGCTGCCGAAGGCAGCAGGAAAATCCGCGTCATCCGCGTCATCCGCGTTCCAAATAAAAAATCCGCGTCCTCCGTGTTCCCAAAAAACCCGCGTTCCCAATCCGCGTTCACAAAAAAAAACCGCCTTCCTGAGAATAGGAAAGCGGTCTATCGTCACTTTTCAAAACCTTCAAATGATTGGGTAACATTTACTTATGCTACCATCCCAACTTCCTGCTCCATAAACATGTCAACGCCGGAGTTTTCGCAGGTTTGGAGCCAGCCATGAACATCAGGCTGAAGTCCCATACGAAGTTGGTTAATGTGTTTTTTGAGTCGGGTGCCAACCGGGCGGTGTGTTTCATCTACCGGAGGCAATTCTAATTTGCGGTCGCGCCAGGTAATTTCGCTCACGTGGCTCACAACGGCTGCCGTACCCGCGCCAAAACATTCCTGCAGAGTACCGCGCCAGTAAGCATCAGCAATTTCAGCAATGCTCAACAGGCGATCTTCAACCGTATAACCCCATTCCTTCAGCAAGGTAGTGAAAGAATCTCGGGTAACGCCACGCAGGATCGTACCGGTAGTTGCCGGAGTGATTACTTTTCCATCGATCACAAAGAAGAGGTTCATTGTACCTACTTCCTGAACGTATTTCTTTTCTACAGCATCCATCCACATCACCTGGTCGTACCCGGCGGCTTTGGCGCGCTGGGCCGGGAGGAGGGATGCGCCGTAGTTACCGGCGCATTTAGCTTCACCTGCGCCGCCCTGGGCTGCGCGGGTAAACACTTCCTCAACCCACAGTTTAATGGGTTTTGGGTAATAGGGGCCTACTGGTCCTGTGAATATCAAAAAGCTATAATTCTCAGACGTGTGCACACCGAAATATTCGTCGGTAGCAAACATTAATGGGCGGATATACAGGGCGTGGTCATCGCCGGCCGGAATCCAGTTCCGGTCGAGATCAACCAACATCTTTAATGCCTGAACAAAAAGTTCTTCCGGAATCTGTGGCATGCACATGCGCTCAGCAGATACGTTGAAACGACGAGCGTGCATTTCCGGACGAAACAATACCGGCTCACCATGTACCTTGGTGGCTTTCATTCCTTCAAAAATACTCTGTCCGTAGTGAAGGGCCAGATTTGCAGGAGAAATATTCAAATTTGCAAACGGCTCAATACGAAGATCAGTCCACTGCTTGCCGTCGAAATCAGCAACAAACATGTGGTCAGAAATTACTTTCCCAAAAGGGATGTTGTTAAAGTCAACAGAGGGGAGTCGGGACTGGGAGGTCGTTGTAACTTTGACCGGAAATTTTACAGCCATGGTGGAGAAGTTGACTAATGGTGAAAGGACGCCACAAAGGTATTTATCTTTGTTGGAACCGAAAAATTTTATTCTAAAAACCGCAAAAAACTTTAGGGGGTAACAGAATTATTATTCCTTTTGTTTCCTTTTTTTGCGAAATAATATTTTTTGCAGCGCATTTTAACACTTAAACGCACAGGCACCATTGCCTGATTTTGACATGAAAATTCAAAAAAATCTGCTCTTAGTTCCGGTACTGATTGCCTCATTTGTGCACAGTAGCATTTTCGTGTTTTCACAGAACAACGCGTATCGCCGGCCGCCGGCAGATGTTGCAGCTATAGTGGAAGCTAAACCTACCCCTCAGGTGAGTATGAATCCGACACGTGATGCACTCATGCTGATCGATTATAACCCCAATCCTGGTATTGCCACCCTGGCTCAGCCTTTTTTAAAATTAGGCGGCTTGAGGGTCAATCCACAGATCAATGCCCGGCAACGCATCACGGAATTTACCGGTGCCACCGTTCAATGGTTCACTACCGGAAAATCCCTGACCATTGAGATGCCTAAGAACGGGCGAATGGCCGGCATGCCGGCCTGGTCACCGGATGGCAAACGCGTTGCCTTTCCTGTAGATGTTGCGGATGGCGTACAACTATGGGTAGCCGATGCCCAGACCGGAAAAAGCAAGCGCCTGGGCAATTTTTACCTCAACGACATGCTGGGGGCTGCCTTTTTCTGGATGGAAGACTCAGACCGGATCTGTGTGCGCAGCATACCAGCCGGACGCGGCCCGGCCCCCAGTAATACCATAGTGCCTACCGGACCATCCATAGAAGAAACTGTGGGAAAGGTTTCACAGGTTATGACCTATCAGGATTTGCTGAAAAACGAACACGACGAATACCTGTTTGAATACTATGGCTCCAGCCAACTTCTGCTCATCAGCGCCGCAAGCGGCAAAACACAAATGCTGGGCAGCCCCGGGTTGTATACAGCTATCAACTGGTCGCCAGATGAGCGCTATGTATTGGTTAGCCAATTGCGCAAACCGTTTTCTTACCGCGTGCAATACAGCAATTTTTCCAGAAAAACCGAGGTTTGGGATCTAAACGGAAAAGCCATTCGTACGTTGGTAGACCTTGGTGTTACGGATGAAATCCCGCGCCAGGGCGTGATAACCGGTCCTCGTTCAGTAGAATGGCAGCCATTGCATGATGCACGGCTGGTTTGGGTTGAGGCTCTGGACGGTGGAGATCCGAAGAAAAAAGCAGACTTCCGGGATAAGATCATGCTGCTGGATGCACCATTCTCTGCACAGGCCCGTGAGTTGCTTAAAACCAAACACCGATATTCCGGATTTGAATGGCTTGCGGCAAAAGATGCTGCATTGCTTACAGAATTTGACCGCGACCGCCGCTGGGCAACCACCTATTCCATCAATCTTCAGCAGCCAGCCAACAAAGACACGCTGTTTGATATGAGCACGAACGACGACTACAACAATCCCGGAAACCCGGTGTATGATCGATTGCCCAATGGCGATTACGTAGTGGCTCAGGATGGTGATTGGCTGTATTACGATGCTCCCGGCAATTCTGATGAAGGTCAGTACCCACGTCTCGACCGTATCAACCTCAAAACGGGCGAAAAACAAACCCTTTTCAAATCCAAAAACAAAACCTTTGAAGAATTCATTGCTTTTGCCGGAAAAGATCGCAGCCAGATCGTAACCCGATACCAAAGCAAAACCGAGGTGCCAAATTTTTACCTGATGGGACTCAAAGACCAATCCCGCAAGGCACTTACCAATTTTACGGATCCTGCGCCACAACTCACCGGCATCGAAAAACGTGTGATCAAATACAACCGGCCAGATGGGGTACCACTCTCCGGCACGCTTTATCTGCCCGCAGATTATAAACCAGGCCAAAAACTGCCCTTGTTCCTCTGGGCTTATCCTTTGGAATATTCGGATAAAACCACCGCAGGCCAGGTACGCGTTACGGATAATAACTTCACTTTCTATCGCAATGACTCTCCGTTGTTTATGGTTACGCAGGGCTACGCCGTGCTCATGGATGCTACGATTCCGATCGTTGGCGACCCTGAAACGATGAACAATACTTTCCGGGAGCAGGCCACATCCTCTGGCCGGGCGGCGATTGACTATCTGGATTCACTGGGAATCATTGACCGAACCAAAGTAGGGGTAGGTGGCCACTCGTACGGCGCCTTCATGACCGCCAACCTGCTGGCCCACAGCAATGATTATGCGTATGGCATTGCTCGCTCCGGCGCCTATAATCGGACACTGACACCCTTTGGCTTTCAAAGCGAACGTCGCAACTATTGGGAAGCCAAGGATATTTATATGAACGTATCACCGTTCAATTACGCAGATCAAATTAAAAAACCACTGCTGCTCATCCATGGAGAAGCAGATAACAACCCGGGAACTTTTACGGTACAAAGCGAACGCCTTTATCAGGCCATCAAGGGTACCGGCGGTACTTCCCGACTGGTTTTGCTGCCTCACGAAAGCCACGGTTACCGGGCTCGCGAAAGCGTACTTCACGTGCTGGCTGAAATGTTTGACTGGGCCGGCAAATACGGCGGTCCTGCCAGGCCGTAGACGGGGGACGGCCTACGGTAGACGGTAGACGGCTAACCGATCTCCCGAACTGAAGCGGGCTATTAACCGTAGGCCGTCCACCGTAAACCGTCTACCGTATGAAAGACAACTTTTCTGCACAATCCGCACAGTATGCCCAGTTCCGGCCGGGGTATCCGGCGGAGTTGTATGCTTTTTTGTTTGCGCAATGCCGGGGCTTTGACCGGGCATGGGATTGTGCCACCGGGAACGGACAAATGGCGGTAGCGCTTGCGGAGCGATTCCGGCAGATTGACGCCACAGATATCAGTGAAAACCAGTTGAAAAATGCGGCACTGCGGCCCAATATCCGCTATCGGTTGGGAAGGGCTGAGGAGCCTGATTTTCCGAACCACTCGCTGGATCTGATTACCGTTGGTCAAGCTGCCCATTGGTTTGATCTTAAGCGATTTTATCCGGCAGCACAGCAGGTATTAAAGCCGGGCGGCCTATTGGCTTTGGTTGGGTATAACTTGCTGACCGTGAATCAACATATTGATCCGGTGATTGCCCATTTTTATCATCAAACGCTTGCCGGCTGTTGGGATGCTGAACGTATGCTGGTAGAAAAAGCCTATCAAAGCATTCCGTTTCCGTTTAATGAAATTCCACTTCCGGAAATGGCTTCTGAATATCGCTGGACTGTAGACAATTTGCTGGGTTATCTGGGTACGTGGTCGGCGGTGCAGCATTACAAGGAAAAAAACGGACATACACCTATCGATCAAACATTTATACAACAGATCAAATCCGTTTGGCCGGAGGGCGTATTGCATACATTGCGCTTTCCGATTTTTGGGCGGATAGGAAGCACTAAGCAATATGGCTGAACCATTAAAAAATATTTTCTCCAGGCGGTTGATGGAGCCATTCGCGACTGAACTCAAATCCGTATATCCGATTTTCCGGAGCGAGGCTTTTTTTGCAGAGTTGTTTGACCATCAATGGGAGCATTTAGAGCTAAAACAACGAATTCGCCGCATCAGCGAGGTGTTGCGCCGCTATTTGCCTGCAGAATACCCGAAAGCTTTGGAAATATTGGTGCAAACCACCGAACGATATCTTCAACTGCACGGCGAAAAGCTCACTTTTGAATACCTTTTTCTGCCGGATTTTGTGGAAACGCATGGTGTGAATTACCCTGAAGCGTCTATCCCCGCGCTGGAAACCATTACCCGCTGGAGCAGTGCGGAATTTGCCGTACGCCCCTTTTTGTTGCATTACCCGGAGCAAATGTACCGCCAGATGCTGGAATGGTCTAAACACCCCAGTCCAATGGTACGCAGGCTGAGCAGTGAAGGGATCCGGCCACGACTTCCCTGGGGCATGGGCGTTCCTGCGCTCAAGCGCGACCCCTCACCGATTTTTCCTATTCTGGAAAATCTAAAAAATGATCCGGCTGAAACGGTACGCCGGTCGGTGGCCAACAACCTGAACGATATTGCCAAAGACCACCCGGAGCAGGTGCTCGCCATAGCTGAAGGCTGGCTAGGAAATAATCCGGAAACCGACTGGATTGTTCGGCATGCCTGCAGAGGGTTGCTGAAAAAAGGTAATGCTGCGGCCTTGGCGCATTTTGGCTTTGAAAAGGGAATTGCAGGCATTCAGGTTGAAAACCTCCGCTGTACCCTATCTGTGCCTGTGGGTGGGCGCCTTGACTTTTCCTTTTCTCTTCAAAATCAATCGGAGGCCTCTGTATCGGTACGGCTGGAATACGGCATAGACTACCAGACACTTTCCGGGAAAACTTCAGTTAAGGTGTTTAAAATCAAAGAGTTGAAGCTGTCTCCCGGACAGGCATTACCGGTAGAAAAATATCAGCGTTTTCAGGACTTTACCACACGTAAGCATTTTGCCGGCACACATAAGCTCACCATTTTGGTGAACGGCGCCTCCATGGCTCAATGCTCCTTTGAAGTAATCGAGAAATAGTATTGTTTGGTTAATACTTACCTTTTTATGTAAAGTTTTGGCATTTAGCGCTTTTCGGCTCAATTTTCGCTGGTAAAATTGTTTTAATATCTGTTTTCTTTATCCTACTGCTACCATGAATCGACCTTTACTCCTGCTACTTTGGGTTTGTTTCTTTCAAATGGTGGGCTCGGCCCGAACCATTTCGTCTGTTGCACCTTCCTCTTTTTTAGCTGACACCATCCCACCTGTATTAACCTGCCCGGTTTCAGATACCATTTTGCTGGGATCCGGCCAATGTGATATCGTGCTTAATTACACCGTTACTGCAGTTGACGAATCCGGGCCGGCCATAGTGATTCAGCTTTCCGGACAAGCTTCCGGGACTGCCTTTCCAAGAGGTGTGAATACCTGTGTGTATCTGGCTACTGATTTAGCCGGTAATACAGCTACCTGTTCTTTTAGCTTTACGGTAGAAGATCCGGACGCCAGTCTGGTGTGCGACGATCTACATGTCCTCTCCCTGGAAAGCCCGAACTGTGCAGGCAGCATTTTGCCTCAGGTTGCACTGGAAGGCGGGCCCTATGGCTGCTGGAATCGTTACATAGCCGAGGTTGACAAAGTTGCTCCATTTGGAAATGGGCCCTGGGTACCTGCCAGTTTTACCACTGCTGATAAAGGTAAAACCTTCCAGTATCGCATTAGTGATCAGGAGTCCAATGCCAAATGCTGGGGAAATGTGCAGGTGAGGGATGTTACCAAGCCGATAATCCAGTGCCAAAGTATTACGGTATCCTGTATGGAAACCAATCTTGATCCCGTTTATCTGACCAACACCCTCGGATTAAGCAATGCCATCCCTCCGGTCAGCGACGCATGCGGAACGGCCACGCCACCCACTTATGTAGACATTCAAACCAATAGCTATAACTGTGATTCTGCCTATTCCAAGGTTATACAACGCAGATGGCAAACCACAGATGAAAGCACTAATTCCAATACCTGTATCCAACGAATCCAGATGGTGCGCCCAACGTTGGGCGATGTCTTTATTCCGGATGATGTGTCTTTAGTTTGTCCTGATACCAACATCTCTATTGCCGCTACAGGTGTGCCTTACATCAAACACAATGGAAAAAACTATCCAATGGATAGTAACAACTCACTTTGTGAAATTTCGGCAGAATATCAGGATTTACAGCTTAGTCTTCCCTGTGGCGACCGTCGTGTGCGGCGTGTCTGGGAACTGTTTGATTTTTGCACCAGTACTCCCAGCGGATTTTTAGTCCAGGATTTGTATCTTCTGGATGAATCCAAACCAACCATCGCTTGCCCGTCGCCAATATTAGTCACCGTAAATGCCGACACCTGTTATGGATTGGTAAATCTTCCGGATGTAGTATTGGACGACGATTGCTCTGTGCTAAAAAGCATTCATGCTTTTTGGCTGGATAATGGTCTGACTAAA
The DNA here is from genome assembly GCA_044347755.1 of Saprospiraceae bacterium. Taxonomy (GTDB): domain Bacteria; phylum Bacteroidota; class Bacteroidia; order Chitinophagales; family Saprospiraceae; genus M3007. The sequence continues at coordinate 6,118 of JBIKUE010000116.1, read as the reverse complement.
AACCTGCAAGGATTTTTAAGCGATTTTCCGGACAACGACCCGCTTGATTTTGACACCCTTGGCGTAATGGGATCGGCATATTTCCCAATTGGCACCACCGTTATGAGTTACGTAGCGGAAGATAGTTGCGGAAACCTGGGCGATTGCACTTTTTTGCTTACGGTGGCAGATACCGAATTACCTATAGCCCGCTGTGATACCCTGCCCACCGTATTGCTTTTGGAAGACGGCACTGCCTCTATTGGCGCTAATATTTTGGACAATGGCTCTTCCGATGGTTGTACCGATTCGCTGGCATTCAAAGCCCGGTTCCTGAGTGTTACACCTTGTTTGTTTGATACCTTATGGACGGATTCTTTACGCTTTTGTTGTTTGGATCTGTCTGATACGCTGGATGCCATCTTGCGGGTATATGATATACCAGTGCCTTCCGGAACGGTTGCTGAAGGATACGGTGCCGGGCATTACACCGATTGCAGTATACAGATTTTAGTAGCCGATCCGCATCCACCGACATGTGTGGCGCCACAAAACCTTACCGTAAGCTGCGAAGATTTTGACCCAAGCCTGGAAGATTATGGCTTCATTACCTCCATCTCTTGTGGGGTAGATTCCATAGCCCTGAAAGTAAATTATTCCCAATTTGATTCCGTATGTAGTAGGGGCACTGTTGTACGTATCTTTGAAGTGTTTGATGCGCAGGGCAACGTTAGCGGCTGTGCTCAGGCCATTACCTTAGATTACAAGCAGGATTATTTTGTGAAATTTCCTGATGATGTAATTGTAACCGCTTGTAACGACAGCGGAATATATGGGGAACCTGAATTGCAGAATAATGGATGCGCTGATTTCGAGGTCACATTTACAGATGAAATTTTCACCATTGTGCCGGATGCCTGTTATAAAATTGAACGCACCTGGAGAATCATCAACCACTGCCAGTACGATTCATTGGAATCCCTCATTACAGTACCCAATCCAAGGCCTAATGCCGTTGAAAACCACGCCAGCAATTTGCCAGGGGCCATTATTTCCAGATGTGGCACACCGGGCATTTGGATGCCTTCTATTGTAAGAATAAATCCAACTGACCCGCAACCTACCAATTATTGCACCTTCTGGAGTGAAACCACAAACGGGTACGAATACACACAAATCATAAAAGTGATTGACGGGAATGCACCTACCGGAACGTATACTGTCCCGGCCTGTAATAACCAAACCTGGACCTCCGCCAACAACGCTCAATTCTGGAATGAATCCTATTGGTGGGACAATTCGCTTCAACAAAACGACCTGTGTGAAGAACCCACAGAACTCAGCATTACCGGTACAGACCAGTGCTCAGGCGCAGCCGTTAATATAGAGTTTCTGCTTTTCCTGGATATGGACCAGGATGATATCATGGAAACGGTTGTCAACTCATTACATCTGGGCAGTGCAGGATTAGGCTGGAACAATATACGCTTTAACAACCTGAACACCCCAAATTATTCAGGTGGGACACCGCGGCAATTTGACGGGCGCCCTGTTCCAGCCAATCAAAAAATGGGATTTGCGCTGGAAGAAACCGTTTCCGGGAAAAACCGGACAGCCCGGGTGCGCTGGAATACCCAACAGGATACCACCACCTATTTTGCCCCGGAATTACCCCATGGCACGCACAGGATTAAATGGTTTATTACGGATGGTTGTGGAAACAATATAGAATATGAATACACCTTTACCGTAAGAGACTGCAAGGCGCCAACGGTGGTGTGCAAGCCAGGTGTTTTGAGTGCTGATATTCAACCAAGCGGGTCTGTAACCATTACAGCAAATTTTCCACTCGAATACACAGAAGACAATTGTACTCCTGCGTCTCTATTAGCTATTGGCATCCGAAAATGTGGGTCCGGAGCCGGATTCCCATTAGACGGCAATGGCATGCCCGTTGAAAGCGTGTCCTTTAACTGCAATGAACAAGGCAGTCAATGCGTGGAAATCTGGTCGAGAGACAAAGCCGGCATTAGTGATTATTGTGAAAAGAACATCCTGATTCAAGACAACCTCGATGCTTGTCCGGATCCGGGTGACACCCTCTTTGGCCGTGTGCTGACAGAGCAAGGAGAAGGTGTTGCTTATGTGGATATCATGGTTCGTGGAAGCAGTCCGTTTGCTCCTCCATTTTTTCTCTTTTTTCCCACCGCTACAAATTCACTTGGCTATTTTACTATAAATCCAAATATTCCGCTTGCCTCTACCTACGACCTGGTTCCGGAACGCGACGACAACCCGCTGAACGGGGTAACGACTTACGATCTGGTGTTGATTTCCAAACATATTCTTGCATTGGAATTCCTGGATTCGCCGTACAAACTCATTTCAGCGGATGCCAACCGGAGCGGTTCTGTTACCACCTTTGATATCGTGGAATTACGGCGCCTGATTTTGGGCATTACCACAGAACTGGCCAACAACAATAGCTGGCGCTTTGTGGATTCCAGTTTTGTATTCCCCAATCCCCAAAATCCATTCCAGACGGGCATACCGGATACGATTCAACTGGATCATCCACCCTATAAATTCATTGGGATGAAAGTGGGGGATGTCAACCTTTCTGCCGCTCCCAATGCGCAGTCGCCTGCAACGGAGCGATTCAACGGAAAAGTATACTTTGATCTGACCGATCGACAGGTGCAGGCCGGAGAGGAGTTTATGCTTACGCTGACAGCTTCTGAATTGCTGGCAGGGTGTCAGTTTACCCTGGAAAATAATGGACTTGATATACTAACGGTTCAGCCTGGGCCAGCCATGCAGGATCAACATTTTGCCTTGTTCGGGGATGCCATGACCATGGCCTGGGAAACCGGAGGACAGGCAGTATTTTCTATGCTGGTACGGGCCAAACGTGCTGGTTGGCTGCATGATATGTTGGCGCTCAGCAACCGGATTACTCCATCAGAGGCCTACAAAGCTGATGGAAATGACTATGAAAAACAGGAAGTAAGCTTGCGCTTTCAACATCAGGAACAAGGGTTGGTGCTGTACCAAAATCAACCCAACCCCTTTGAAAAGCGTACCAATATCCGGTTCTACCTGCCAGAAAGCGGCCCGGCCACGCTAAAGGTAATGGACAGTCAGGGCAAAGTTGTTTGGACACAAACACGGGAATATCCGCAAGGAATCAACCAGGAAGAACTGGATCTTGGCGCCATCAGCGCTGGCGGAGTTCTCTATTATCAACTGGAAACCGCTACAGAGCGCGCGATGAGCAAGATGATAAAGCTGTAAATCAAGCTTCCGTTGTACGTGTCTTAAACTGAGAGTCTCACTCAAAGTGAGACTCTCAGTTTAGGACACTCAATCCTCATCATCCTGTATCATGACATCCCGGCTTTTGCTTTCCGCCATCGCCATTTCCTTTTCGCGTTGACGCTGCACCCGGGCTACCACAATGATGCTCGCCTCGTAAAGACCATACAATGGGATCGTCACCAGGGTTTGGGAAACCACATCAGGCGGGGTAATGATGGCAGCAACGATGAGAATAACTACAATAGCCTGCCGCCGATTATTGCGCAAAAAGGCAGGGCCAATGAGTCCTATTTTAGCCAGGAAATAGGCTAAAATAGGCATTTCGAAGATCAGACCTGTAGGCAGGGTGAACATGGTCATATACGTCACGTAGGAGTCCAGCGTTGGTGAAACCTCCAAACCTTCCAGGGTATATCCTGCCAGGAAACTGATGGAAAATGGCGCTATCACGAAATAACCAAAAGATACACCCAGGAGAAAAAGCGCCGTACATATTCCCACCACACCGCGCACCGCTCTTCTTTCGCTATCCAGCAAACCCGGGCGAACGAACTTCCAGAATTCCCAGAAAATAAACGGGAAAGCCAGGATAACGCCCAGCCAGAACGACACGTACAGGTGTTGCATCAACACTTCCCCAAGCTGACGGGTGATGAGGTTAAAAACCGGCGGCGTAAAGCACATGACTTCCCCTGCACCACTCCAGTGGGAAAAATCACAAAGCAACTTGTAGGTGATAAAATCTGCATGCCTTGGCCCAAAAATGACCTTATTGAACACAAAATCCTTATTCAAAAAGCAGACCACCCCTATCACCGCAATCGCCAGCGCCGACCGCAGGATGTGTACCCTTAGTTCGGAAATATGATCAAAGAAGGACATTTCCCCTCTTTCGTGTTCGTGCATCTGATCAAGCGCCATGTAAAAATCTAGTTTGTCAGGCCTCCCTGTACCCTCGGAATGGTATTCCGGGAAGTGCGGTTTAATGTGTTGTATTCCGGAAGAATATCCCGGTTAGACCGCGCAAATGTAAAAAGTAAAGTCCCTAAGTTCGGAATTTACCAGAAAGTTAACGCTTAATCGACTATTCTCGGTTTTTCATCCGTTGGAATGAAGTGCGCTAATGGTATACATTTCATTTATCCGTCCTTTTTCTCGTAGTTGAACCATAAGCATTTGGATTACTCAAAAGAAAGTCTTAATCTTCATGTGTTACTTGCCAAGTTGACAAAGGATTTTGGAACCACAAAGGCACTTTAGAGTGTGTCTGAAAAACAGTTCATTGGTTATTACTGCGTTTAGCCCACCAGTAAAGTGGGAAGCCCAAGCCTACAATAACCAATCCCGGCACCGTAAACTGCGGCTTGGTGAACAACAGGTTCACTGTGAACAAGGCTGCCAGCACGATGTATAAGGCAGGCAAAACCGGATAGCCGAAGGCTTTGTAAGGCCGCTCCATTTCCGGTCTTTTTTTGCGAAGAATGAAAATACCGGCCACGGTCAGGATGTAAAAGAGCATCACGGCAAACATCACGTAATCCAGCAGGTCGCCGTATTTGCCGGAGAGACAAAGCACTGCGCACCAGAAAAACTGTATCCAAAGTGCAAAACCGGGCACTCCGTTGGCGTTGAGGTCTTTCATTTTATTGAAAAACAACCCGTCCATGGCCATGGATTGATACAAACGTGATCCGGAAAGCACCAGTCCGTTGTTGCAGCCAAAGGTGGAAATCATGATAATTACCGCCATCAGAATGCCACCCGTAGCGCCCAGCATGGCCGTAAGTCCTGCCGTTCCTACCCGGTCCTGTGTGGCGTGCTGCATTCCCCGAGCCATCACATCGGCGCCGGCAGCATCGCCCCAGAAAGGCAGGATACTTAGATAAGCCAGATTGGCTAGTAGGTATAAGGCGGTTACCCCAATTACGCCCATCGCCAGTGCCAGTGGTACGTTGCGCTTGGGGTTTTCTATTTCGCCGGCAATAAAGGTCACGTTATTCCACGCATCCGAACTGAACAAGGAGCCTACCATAGCCACACCCAAGGCCGAGCCAATGGCCAGCCAGCCGATCGGACCGCCGTTGGTTTGGGCAAAAAAGTTGTCGAAATTCAGGGATACCACCTCCGGATTGCGGTAAATGAGCAAGCCCAGGATGATGAGCAGGCCGAGTGATAGAGCCTTGGCCACCGTGAGGGTATCCTGCACAAACGCTCCCGTGCGCAGGCCGCGTGTGTTGAGCCAGGTGAGGATCAGCAGGGAAACAATAGCCAGCAACTGCGCTGCCGAGATTTTAACAAACCCGAGATCTGCCAGAATATTGTCTGGTCCCACTGCCGGGATCAACACACCGGTAAATTTGGCAAATGCTACGGCTACTGCGGCAATGGTACCGCTTTGTATCACGGCAAACATGGCCCAGCCAAACAAAAACGCCACCATCTCGCCGTACATTTCCTTGAGGTATTGGTATTGACCACCGCTCTTGGGGAACATGCCCGCCAACTCACCGTAGGACAACGCTGCAATCAGCGTCATCACCCCGGTAATAGCCCAGGCCAGCAACAACAAAAACGGACTGCCCAGCACCCGCCCCATATCAGCGCTTACAATGAAAATACCGGAGCCGATCATGCTCCCGGCAACGATGTAGGTGGCAGTGGATAGTTTGATGGTTTGGGGTGTGGTTGATTGCGACATGGGAGAGCTTGTACCGGCGGGTTTAGCCGCCGATGTTTGAAGGGTTTGAGGTGTTTGAAGGGTTTGGGTGAGTGAGTTGGGAGAGCGGTGTGCTTAGTGTCGGGGTGACTGGCAGTCACCCCG
>JBIKUE010000244.1:0-2917 GCA_044347755.1 Saprospiraceae bacterium | reverse complement strand
CACCCCGACACTAAGCACACCGCTCTCCCAACTCACTCACCCGGCCAAAGGTATAAAATCAATATGCTTTTACCCAACGCCGGGAAATCCAGGCTTGGCCGTTCAATCGGGTGCGTATCATATAGGTGCCGGAAGGGCCTCGGGAGCGGTAGGGTTGATGCCAGATAGCCTCTGTTTTTTTGCTGAAAAAATGATCCATGAGCTGCCCGGCTTCATTAAATACCTGAATTTCCATCACGCCATAATCATCGGAGTGGTATTCCAGGCAGGTTTCGTAGGCCGAAGGATTGGGTGCCAGCACCAGTTCAGCGGCCGGGTGCTGGATGGCCAGGGAGTCCGGGAAATGTACCGTTTCCAACAGAAGGTCGTAGGTCTGTTCATTAAGGAGGTGCCCCCAGCGACGATACGTGTAGCCGGGAATAAAGTCGGTATTGGGGCTGGAAGGTTCCGGCAAGGGGCGATAACTGAAAATCTTTTGACCCTGGCCGTGTTCGTCGAGGTGGTACAAGAGAATGGTTTGGGAAGATTCCGGAATGATCCTGGGTGCATTACCCTGGTATGCATTCGTCAGCACCGATAAAACATAGCCTTGGCAGGGCACTTCCTCTATGCCCAGCAATTGCATGGTGGCTTCTTCGGGGGTACCATTTGAAAAGGTGGCATCCCAGGAAGCTTTGCCGTCTTTTACTTTTAGGAGATAGATTTCATTACCGTTAGGAGAGGCCGCTAAAACACCGCCATCGGAGGTTTGGATGAACCGGTTTTCGTAATTTAATGCGAGCGGTCTGTAGGTTTTGGGTAAAAGTTGCTCGCTCGCGAGGTCTCCGTTCCGATCCATATAAATGACCCAGTTTTGCCCAATGCCGGCCTCATCATACTGAACGCCAAACAATACCGGCCCATTGTTTAATTGACTCACGCCTCCCGTGAAGTAGTAATCCTGATTTTTACTGAACACCTCAAGGGTTTTATCAATTATGCCGTTGGCCTGATAGTGATGTACTTTAATAGGTTCAAATACTTTGGACGGCCCCTTACGTTCCACGACAAAAAAATCGTTTTCAGCACCGGCAATCAGTTGCCCTCTTTCCGTTTTCCAAAGCCATTCCTCTTTCAGTTTCCAGTCAAGTTTCCAGGCCTTGTCGCCCTCCACCAAAGCAATCACTCCACCGTCGCGGGTGGGCTGAAGCTGGCCGTTGAGCGCAATATTACCTTGCTCGTCACCCAAATAAACCGGCCCGAGTATTTGTCCGTCCGGTTCAAGTTTCAGGATATAGTTGCCGGAGGAATAGTCTGTTCCGGATCTTGGGTTTCCACGGAACAGCACAAAAGTTCCACCACTTTGCGCTGCACAGGCCGCTTCGAAAAGTTCATGGTTGAACGGGTTGTTTGCCGACAGTTCCCATTTCGATTGAAGGGCAAAAGCGTTGGGAGTAGAAACGATTGGCTGCACCACCATCCTGCCAGGATGGGAATGGAGATTCTCCCGCCTTAGCATCAAGGGTCTCCCCGGGGTGGATAAATCCAATCCCTCCACCACAAAACCCTGGTTAGGAAGCGTATCGCGCGCCAGATATGTGCCTTGAAGGTTGTACGTTAATCGCACCAGCACCAAAGCATTCGCAGCATAAAAAACGATCGACCCATCAGATTCCACATGACCTGCCATTGGCCGGGCCGGAAAAGATTGAAACTCCGACGGAATTTGCTGCTTTAAACTTCCGTTTTGAACTGCCAAACGCAGAATATTTGGGGTGATAGGCGCGCCCAAATCGGCCGTGTACATTCCTGTGACCCACAAATCGCCTGTGGTATCCTGAATGGCTCCTGGGTAGCGACCATTGTATCCCAGGTCAAACAGATTTTTTTCCCAAATCAGTTGCCCATCCGGTTGAAAGCACCGGATCATGTCACCGAAAGGGGTTTCCCAGCATAGCACTAAATGATGATCTTTGGTTTCCAAAATGCTGGGGGAATGATCACCATTCTCCAATGCTATCTCCTCATACATCATCAGCCCGCCACTTGCCGCAAGCCTGGCCCAGAATACATTTTGTCCGGTGGAATCCGGCTGTGAAACAATGCCGCAAACCGCATATCCCCCGTTGGCCAGGGGTTTAACCTCCCGGATTTCCGAGTGATTTCCCTGCGAGAAATACTGCGTCCAGGCCGGCTCTCCCTGCGCATCTATTTTGCTGACAAAGCCCTGCTCTGTGCCGAAAGGGTGCCGCAACGAGTATCCACCCAGCACACACCCGCCATCGGGAGTAACAGCCACCCAGGTACCCGCGCCGGCGTGATAGGTGCGCTCCCAAAGCCGGTTGCCCTGAGCATCGGTGCGGATCAACAATACATGATACCCCCCGGAACTGGCCCGGTTGGTCTGACCAACCATATACGCGCCACCATCCGGCAGCCCGGCAATGTACCCCGGCAAATAATCGCCGCCCTGGGTTTCCCCGAAAAAAGTAGTTTGGAATTCCTGTGCGGATAATGGCTGAACGCAGGTGTAAAGCAGCGAAATAAAAAGGGTTCTGAACATAATAAAACAGATATGAGTAACCCCGTCTCAAAACTGGCGTCGGAGTCAAAAGAAGTGGATTGACGCCGACGGCAAGGCAGTTTTTGGAATCTTGACGGGGTTGTTTATTGAAAAAACTAGTGGTGAACCAATTTAGTAACTGAAAAACTGAAGTGATGATTTTGGGGTCTGATTAGGCGTTTAGCGTGCGTTATGCGGGACATAATAAGCGATAAACAACGAAATCAGGCGCCAAGAGCAACCTTCAGTTTTTTAGGGACTAAGTTGGTTCACCACTAGTGGATCGTACGATTAGTTTTTGGAATTTATTAATTTGTAAAAGCGACCGAATTTTTCACGGGCGTTGGAGTTAGTAAATTGCCAATTGACTTTGGC
>JBIKUE010000103.1:0-17158 GCA_044347755.1 Saprospiraceae bacterium | reverse complement strand
TGTAACTTTCAAAAAAATAACCCCGGTCATCCTGAAAAACAGCAGGTTCAAAAACCAATAAACCTGAAATGGGTGTGGTAATAAACGGCATTTGATGAGCAATGTATTAAGTTGGTGAGCATCCCTGAGGCCCAAATGAGTGAAGACAGGCCAGATTCGGAGGCAAAGATACACGCAAGCAGAAGGGAATATCGAATATCCAATATCCAATGTCCAAGTGGTGCGCCTGCTTGGCGTCAGCACATTGACTTAGCTTATCACGCCTGCTTGGCCAGTCAGGCGTGAGTTGATAAACAAAACTGCTGACACCCGCACCACTTAATATCCAATGTCCAATGTCCAATGTCCAAGTGGTGCGCCTGCTTGGCGTCAGCACATTGGCTTAGCTTATCACGCCTGATTGGCCAGTCAGGCGTGAATTGATAAACAAAACTGCTGACACCAAGCAGGCGCACCACTTGGACATTGGACATTGGATATTGGATATTGACTACCGTCTCGCACTATTGAGTGTTACAGCACCCAAAAGTCTGTCGAATCTGGCGCCGAAGGGACGAAAGTACACCAGGATGGTGTATTGATTGCCAGTAGCATACCAATTACCTTCAAAACCATCCAGGTCAGGTTTGCCTGTTTGAGCATCTACAACCAGGTATTGATAGTTGTAATGGCCTTGTTTGAGCCAGGCTTCACACCAGTATACTCGCGCTTGTTCATCGTATTGCATTTTGAATTCCGGCTTGAGCTGCCAGTCGCTTAATTCTCCAAAAACATACACGTCTGAGCCATCAAGTTCCTGGTTTTGTTTAATGGAAAACAGCACCGATGCGTAGTCGCACTGTAAAAGGGTTTGGTTCGCGTTCAGGTTGTCTATCACAAAGCGCCCATCAGCATCTGGTCTGAAAATGACCGGACGGTCGTATCTGGATTCATCCGGTTGGAGCGTGACTTCAAAGTAGGTGGGTTTTTCTGAGATACCCCGTACAAACTCTCCCCGGTAATCGAAGGAACGGATATCAAAGAAACGAAACTCTTTACCGGCTGGGAATAGGATCTGGTCCTGATAATCGAATACCAGGTTGTCTCCACGGGTGATAAATGGCTTGATTGGACCTAATGCGTTGTCCCAGCGCCCGTTTTGCAGAATAAAAGCCTTCACATCGTTTTGCGGCATTGAAACACGCACCCCTTTTGGAATCACGGTAAAGTCGATTTCATGGTGGGTATCGAGCTTGTCTACCTGTGAGGTGCGTACAAACTCTGCATCAATCCGCCAAAGTGGTTCTACTACCAAAAAACGGCGGGAAAGCACCAAACGGTCGTCTTCGGTATCAAATACCTGGAGTATGTAGTTCCCTGAGCGTGTCCAGCGCATGTTCTGGTTTGGCAGGCCCAGGACATAATGGGTATACTGGGCAAGGGTGTTGAACGAGGTTGATACATTGGTTATCCGATCGTCGGTAAAACCATCTATGTATTCGTTGTCACTCAAATCAGAGCGTTGCCAGTCGCTGTCGCAATGGATCAGGGTATATTTATAATCTTTCAATGCATCGCCCAAATGGTCAAACTGCAACACCAGTGTATTGTTTCCGGTATTGATATTTACAATAGGCATGGATAATGGAGAACCTGCCAGGGTGAGTTGAACGGAGCAGATGTCCGGATCCAGAATTTGGTTGTTCAACTGTGCAGAAAGGAACAGCGGAAGGCAAAATCCGAGGAAGGTTGAAACAAGTTTTTGACGCATAGTCTGTTCGATGGTATTGGGGCAAGTGCTATGTCTAAATTATCCAGGCATCCCAGGGCGCTTCGATCTTCATGTCTGTGCCAGTTCGTGGATGACGGAAGCATAAACGAACAGCGTGCAATTTGATTTCATGGTCTCGCCAAAATTGTCCGCCATATATTACATCTCCATATATCGGGCAACCAATATGCGCCAATTGCGCCCGGATCTGGTGAAAACGACCGGTTTCCGGTGTAATGTCCAAAACCGCCTGCCCATCGCGTTTTTCGAGCACTTTATATTCCAGTGCACAGGGTTGTGTATCAGGCGTGTATTGGTCAAAGACCAAGGCTTTTTTTCCGGTTTCATCCCGTTTGAGCCAATGGGATAAAACATCAGAATCTTTAGCCGGGCTTTTTTCTACTAATGCTTGATACGTTTTTTGTACCAAACGTTGCTCGAACTGTCGCATTAATTCACTCAATGCCGGTTTGGATTTGGCCAATACCAATACGCCGCTGGATGCGCGATCGAGGCGATGAACAGCGCGCAGGTACAGCCTCTTTTGGGGTGCTCCGAATAATTCCATCGCCAACTTCTCTGCCGAGGGGTGGGGAGCATTGCCGCTCTCTGTAGAAAGTCCTGCGGGTTTGTTGAGTACCAGGATGTCCGCGTCTTCAAAAAGGATGTTCAAGCAAAGAAATTTTTATCAGGGTCATGCGTTTTTGCGCTGCAAACCTACTCGTATTTTGTGGTTTTTGTAGCAAAAACGATCCAAGCCGGGTAATCCTGCGTATGTTTCGCACATAATTTCAGATAACATGCCAAAACTTTTTTCCCTACTTTTCTTTTTCAGCCTATGGATCCTTTATTCGTGTGGTTCAGTTAAGCCCCGTACCACCTTTGATCCGGTTAAAATACCCGCAGTTCCAGATTATGCCTTGCGGGAAAACTGGGCAGCATTGCCCGACAAATCAGATCCGGCAGATCTCACGCCAAATCCTGAAAAGGCGCCTGATCTGCAAAAGGATGCACCGGTTGATGTCTTTTTCCTGTATCCAACCACCTATACCGGCGATTTGCGGCATCAACGAAACTGGAATGCAGCAATGGACGACGAGCGGACCAACCGCAAAACCGATAAAGGCAGTATTCAGTATCAGGCTTCCATCTTTAACGGAGCCGGCAGGGTGTTTGCACCCCGATACCGGCAGGCGCATCTGCATGCTTTTTATACCAAAAAAGACACCGTTTCTGCCAAAAAAGCCCTGGAGGTGGCCTATTCAGATGCAAGAGCGGCCTTTTTACATTACCTCAAATACTGGAATAACGGCCGGCCGTTTATTTTGGCAGGTCATAGCCAGGGCGGTTTGCATGTCAAAACCCTGCTCAAAGAACTGGTAGAAGGCAAAGATCTGGAACAGCAATTGGTGGCGGCTTACATCGCAGGCTGGCCGGTAGCTGCCAAGGATTTCAAACAACTCAAACCTTGCGAAAAAGCGGACCAGGTGGACTGCTACTGCTCCTGGCGCACCTTTGAGCGCAGGTTTGGAAAAAGAGTGAAGCAGGATCAAAAAACCGTTTGCACCAACCCGTTGACCTGGACCACTACCCCTGAACAATATGCGCCTAAAAACTTGAATAAAGGGGCAGTCATCCGTCCTTTTAACCATATCTACGAACAATCAACAGATGCCGAGGTTTACAAAGGGATTTTGCTGGCCTCCAAACCCAAATTCAAGGGTAGCTTCTTGTTTTTCAGTAAAAACTATCATGCAGGTGACCTGAATCTCTATTATATGAATATACGGGAAAATGCACAGGAACGGTCAAAGGCTTTTTTCAGGCGGTAAATTCGTTCTACCTTCGCGGGCAAAAGAATGAAGAGGTGCAAATGCCCACATTGCTGGATGTTTTGGTTTCAGACCTATAAGGTTTCCGGAAACCTTATAGGTCTGAAACCAAAACATCCAGCAGTTTAGCAAATGCCCCTTTATCTGGCCTAACCAAAATTAATATTCTACCTCATTTTATGGACGCGAACAGCCGTATTTACGTGGACTCCGAAATCGGAAAACTGAAAAAAGTAATCGTGCACCGGCCGGATGAAGGCATTGCCCGTATCACGCCGAAACGGGCAGAAGAACTGCTTTTTGATGATATTGTCCACCTGCCTAATATGCGTGAGGAGCATGATATTTTCGTCAATGTACTTCGCGCGTTCGTTGGAAAAGATAATGTGCTGGAGGTAGGCGACTTGCTTACGGAAAGCTGCCGCGTGGAGGAAAGTCGCTATGAGATCATCAATAAAATTGTAGATTTTGAGGAGCTGCCTTATTCTCTGATCCCCCGATTGGCAAGCCTTTCGCCTGAACAACTGGCCGATACCCTCATCACAGGCTATCTGGAGCCGGAAGACCGTATTTTGTTTGACCCCATCCCGAATCTGATATTTACCCGCGACCTTGCCGTTACCGTTAAGGAGCATGTGATCATCACCAAGGCAGCTAAATCAGCGCGTTTCCGGGAAAACTTCCTGACCCGATTGATTTTCTCCAGTCACCCGGTTTTCCGACGGTTGAAAGCTGATGGCAAGACCGTTAATCTAAACCGTGTAGACAAGTTTCCGCCTAACAAACGTGGCGAAACCATTAGCATTGAAGGCGGCGATGTGATGATGTTCCATAAAGATTACCTGTTGATTGGCAATTCAGAACGAACCAACAACTACGCGTTTGAAACGCTCAAAACCTATCTGTTCGATAAGGGTATCATTAAAAACATTGTTCAGGTAAATATTCCTGCCGAACGTACCTACATGCACATCGATACCATTTTTACACAGATCAACCACAACCATGTGGTAGGTTACAAACCTATTGTCATGGATGGCCTGGGTTCCTATGTGGATGTTCACCGGCACACAGGTGAAGAATTGGAATATCCTACCATTGTTGATTTCCTCAAGGCAGAGATCAATCCAAAAATGGAATTCATTTGGGCTGGAAGAGGAGAAAGTCCCTATCAGGAGCGCGAACAGTGGACGGATGGATGCAACCTGGTAGCACTAAAACCCGGTGTAGCCGTTACTTACGACCGCAACCCGGTGACAGAAAGGGCCTTTAAGGAATTTGGCTACAAAGTAGTGGGTGCAGAAAAAATACTCCGCGACATAGAAAACGGCAAATTAGACCCGGAAAAAGTAGAAAATACCATCATCACCATCCCTTCCAACGAACTCTCCCGTGCGCGCGGCGGCAGCCACTGCATGACCTGCCCGGTAGAACGCGAAGAAGTGTGATGAATATCCAATATCCAATGTCCAATATCGAATGTCCAAGTGGTGCGGGTGTCTGGTGTCAGCACATTGGCTTAGCTTCTCACGCATGCTTGGCCAGTCAGGCGTGAGTTAATAAACAAAACTGCTGACACCAAACACCCGCACCACTTGGACATTCGACATTGGATATTGGACATTAATTCAGCTTATGTATTCGTTTGAAACACAAATCCGCGTCCGTTATGGAGAAACCGACCAGATGGGGTATCTCTATTATGGCCATTATGCCCAATATTTTGAAGTAGGCCGGGTGGAGACCATCCGCTCGCTGGGGCTTACTTATAAGGAATTGGAAGATGAACACGGCATTTGGCTGCCGGTGGTGAGCCTGGAGATGCGCTTTGTTCGTCCAGCGTATTACGACGATCTGTTGACGGTAAGAACCGAGATTCGGGAAATGCCTGATGAGTACATTACATTTCACATGGAGATCTTCAACGAGCAGAAAAAACTCGTCAATGCCGGTCGCGTACGCCTTTGTTTTTTTGACCCCAAACTGAAAAAGGTAGTCATGGCGCCGGCGTTTTTGAGGGAAAAACTGTTGGAACGATGGACGGTTGACGGTGGACGGTAGAAGGCCTACGGTGGACGGCCAACGGTTCACCGTAGGCCGTCTACCGTCCACCGTTACTTCGACCAAAGGTTATACTTCAGAATGCAATATATAGCCCTGAATCCGTCTTTAGCGCCTATTTTCTTTCCTTCCGCATAGGTGCGACCGTAGTAGGAAATGCCCACTTCATAGATGCGCACATTGGGAATGCGGCTGATCTTGGCAGTCACTTCAGGCTCGAATCCAAAGCGTTTTTCTTTGAGTTCCAGACCTTTGATCATGTCTGAGCGGAACATCTTGTAGCATGTTTCCATATCAGTGAGATTCAGATTGGTAAACATGTTGGAAATGAAGGTTAAAAACTTATTGCCGATGCTGTGCCAGAAAAACAGGATTCGGTGAGGCCGTCCACCCATGAAGCGTGAACCAAAAACTACATCGGCAAATCCGTCCAGAATAGGTTTAAGTAGTATATTGTATTCGGCAGGGTCGTATTCCAGATCTGCGTCCTGAATGATGACGTAATCGCCGGAAGCATGTTTGATGCCGGTGTGCAGGGCAGCGCCTTTCCCCTGATTGACCTCATGTTTAAGGTATCGGATGTTGAGTTCAGGATTGGCCTCCATGTAGTGTTTGATGGCTCCTTCCGTATCGTCGCGCGAGCAATCGTTGGTAATGATCAGTTCTTTTTTAAATCCGCCTATCAGTTCCACCGCCTTCACTTTGTCCAAAATCCGGTGGATGGTACGTTCTTCGTTGTAGGCTGGAATAACAATCGAAAGGGTTTGGCTCATAATTTGCAGTATTTCAGGCGGCGAAGGTAAGCAGGCTAAGTGGAGGCAAACAGACAAGTTTCGAAAAGTTGTTGAAATAGGTTCAAGTTTGGCCCGAATGTGGCATTTGATACGTCTGTTATGCTGAAAATTGTCTCCTGAATTTCTTTCCCAAAACTTTAACTAAAAAACTTCAGAAGCTAGAAACTTTTCTGCTGGTTCTTACGTTAAAGTATTAGAAACCAAATCGTTAGCGCAGTTAGATCTGCCCTGACAAACGCACCGATTCACACAAATAAACGATTTTATTATGTCTACGCCCCGCATCAGTACTTTCCGCCGCCTCTGGCGCAAATCTCCAAAACTGGCATTCCGTTTTTTGCGCAAAAAAGCTACCCGTCAGGCCAAAAAGATCCTCCATCCCAAAGAAGAATGGAATATCAACTGGCTGGGTGAAGAAATGCGTCCATATAACAGTCTGCAAGGGCAATAACCGCTCTGAACTTAGCAGTATACAGCAGTTTTTACGGCGCAAGCAACTTTTACAGGTTGTTTGCGCCGTTTTTTTATGCCCGGAAGGAACCAGACAATACCTTTGTTCCCGAGTTTCATACCAGGCATCTTGTGCTCCCTAAGCCAATAACATGCCATTAACAATCAAGTTTTGGGCATCAAAGCATTCGCCCCGGCATCCGTGGGCAATATCGGAATTGGATTTGACATCATGGGTCTTGCCATTGAGCAACCCGGCGATGAAGTCATTGCGCGTCTGAGCAATTCACCCGGAGTCAGGATATCCAACATAACCGGTGCGCAGGGTAAACTTCCGCTGGAGGCTCATTTGAATACCGCCGGTGTAGCGGCTCAACGCCTGCTCGCGCACCTCGGCGAGCCTGATCGCGGAATTGAACTGGAGATCCATAAAAAAATGCCCATCAATAGCGGCCTGGGTAGTAGTGCAGCCAGCGCAGCCGCAGCAACCCTCGCCGTCAGTGAATTGCTTCGTACCGGACTAAGCAAACGTGAGCTTCTGCCTTTTGCCTGGGAAGGTGAAAAAATCGCTTCTGGTGGCCAGCAGGGCGATAACATAGTACCCTCTCTTCTAGGTGGCATTAACTTGATTCGGGATAACGCAAGTATGGATATTCATCGGTTGCATGTGCCTCGTGGTGTTTATATCGCAGTGGTACATCCGCAAATGGAAATTGGTACCAGAGAGGCGAGAGCCCTGCTCAGCACTAGTATCCCCATGGATGTACATATTCGCCACAATGCCAACCTGGCCGCATTTGTTTTGGGGATGTTTAATGGCGATCTTGGACTCGTGGGCCGCAGCCTTAGGGACGATGTTGTAGAGCCTCAGCGTGCGGTGCTTATTCCGGGTTTTTACGAGGTTAAAGAAGCGGCTCTCAATCAGGGCGCACTTGGGTGCAGCATTTCAGGGGCAGGACCCTCAGTTTTTGCCTTTTGTGCCAACAGCCTGATCGCAGAAAATGCCGGCGCTGCCATGCAAAAGGCTTTCGCTAAAAACAAACTGGAGAGCCGTTTATACTTGTCGCCGGTGAATCAGGAGGGCGCAGTCATTTGCTAATGCTTTGAATGATCAAAAAAACAAAGAGCCAACCACTTTGGGCTGGCCCTTTCTCAATCTTTTTTCGGCTATCAGAAAGATTAAAATGGAGCCAATGGCTCATGATCAGAAATGAAACGGTTCGGCGGTGTTGTTTTAAGTTTGTCCCGTCCTTTTTACTGTAGCAATAAATCTTGCCAACTCAAAAGCGGGGGCAATGATACGACATGGTAATTAACATTTGTTAATTATTTTTCAGTATTTGACAACTGATGACGAATACGGCTCAGCGATTGGGGGGTAATGCCCAAATAATTGGCTATATACCTCAATGGAACTCTGCTGATGGTATTCGGATAACGTTCTGCAAACTTGATATAACGGGTGGTCGCGTCATTGTTCGACATTTCAGCTCGTTCAATGCATAATCTGTAAATGATCATTTCAATCATTTTTATGGTGAAAAAATACCACCCCGGTATTTCACGAACCAACATTTCAATATCCCGCTCGGTCCATGTTAATAAAGTTGCGTCGGTAAGGGCTTCCCAGTAATACTCAGCGTTTGGGTTGAGTTGTTTGTAATCATTGACAAACAAGGTGAAATCACCCTCTGCAGGAAATCTAATGGTAGCTTCTTTGCCATCAGAATCAATGGCATAAACTCTGAATACTCCATTTACGATAAAAGCTGCCTGATTTTCCTGTTCGCCTTCTCTGGGAAACCGCTCCCCAGCTTTGTACGTTACAGGTTTTGTGTGCGCTATGATCGTATGGAGATGTGGTAAGATTGTTTCATCTATTTGCCGGGCAACCGGAGATAGAACCTCAAATATTTTAGCAAGATCCATGAAGGCAAATTTCTAAAACTTTTTCATAACAATCAATGACATATGAAATAATAAAAAATTTATTTATATTTAAAATTTAATTTATATAATTATTTTTTTCCGGTCAATTCAGGATTTTTCCCGGACTCTTTTCCAAAAACTAGGTAAAAAAGTTGCCCCTGACTTCTACCTTGCGGGCCAATTAACCGTTAAAATTTTTAATCATGTTCAGCCTCCGGTTTTTACTTCTTTTTCTCCCACTTACAATTTTTGCTCAATCCCCCTCAAACACCCTGAATATTATTCCACAACCTCAATCTGTGGAAGCCAAAAAAGGATCATTTACCCTAAAAAAAGACACCAGACTATACATTCCGGAAGGGCAGGCCGGATGGGATGTTCCGGCACAGTACTTCGCGAGTCTTGCAGCTACCAGCACAGGTTACCGGCTTATCATTCAGCCGATGAAAAAATTCAAAGACCCCAAAGGCAATGCCATTCACCTGGTGTTGGATCCAACCATTACTTCTGATGAAGGTTACCGGATGGAGGTCAAATCAAATTCTGTTGTCATTTGGGCCAAAACACCTGCCGGAGCTTTTTATGGCATGCAAACCTTGCGGCAATTATTACCTCCCGAATTTGGTGGCACCCGTTCTTATGGCAGTGTAAAATGGGAGGCTTCCTGCTGTATCATAACAGATGCCCCTCGGTTTGGTTATAGAGGCATGCATCTGGATGTTGGCCGGCATTTTTTTCAACCTTCTTTTATCAAAAAGTACATTGACCTGCTGGCAATGTATAAATATAACACATTCCATTGGCACCTGACGGAAGACCAGGGATGGCGTATAGAGATCAAAAAATACCCGGAACTTCAACGTATCGCGTCTTGTCGGAATGAGACCCTGATCGGTTCGTACGGCGATCAGCCCCACCGGTTTGATGGCCGGAAACACTGCGGTATGTATACGCAACGTGAGGTCAAGGATATTGTAGAGTATGCACAAAAACGCTTTATTACCATCATCCCGGAAATAGAAATGCCGGGTCATTCTCTGGCCGCCCTTACAGCTTATCCGGAACTCGGATGCACCGGAGGACCCTATGAAGTGGCTACAAAATGGGGCGTATTTGATGATGTTTTTTGTGCCGGGAATGACAAAACCTTTCATTTTTTGGATGATGTACTGGCAGAAATTGTGGAGCTTTTCCCCAGCCAATACATTCATATAGGTGGAGATGAATGCCCGAAAGCCCGCTGGAATACCTGTGAAAAGTGCAAAAAGCGTATGAAAGATGAAGGCTTAAAAGATGCCCACGAATTGCAGAGCTATTTCATTCGTCGCATTGAAAAACTGCTGGCTGTGCGCAACCGGAAACTGATAGGCTGGGACGAAATTCTGGAAGGAGGCCTTGCTCCTACAGCCACCGTGATGAGTTGGCGCGGTACAGAAGGTGGTATTGCAGCAGCAAAAGCTGGCAACAATGCTATTATGACACCGGGTTCTCATTGCTATTTTGATCATTATCAAAGTGATCCAGCCATTGAACCCCTTGCGATTGGTGGGTTTACCAGCCTGGAAAAAGTGTACAGCTACGAGCCCATTCCGGATGGACTAACGCCTGACCAGGCCAAACGAATCCTCGGCGCCCAGGGAAATGTATGGACGGAATACATGCCAAAATCTGAACAGGTGGAATACATGGCCTTCCCTCGTGCCTGTGCGCTGGCGGAAGTAGTCTGGAGCAGTAAAGAGCGGCGAAACTGGACGGATTTTACCCGGCGTATCCAACATCATTTCAACCGACTCGATGCCTCCGGGGTGAAGTTTTCCAAAAGCTTTTATGATGTCACCGCTGCCTTCTCCAACAATAAGGTGACCCTGAAAGCCAACGATCCCGCTTTGGAGATCCGTTATACCACAGATGGCAAACCTCCATCGCTGAATTCTCCCAAATACCTTTCTCCCATCCCCATTACTAAAACCACCACCCTGAAAGCCGGGGTATTCAGCCGGGTACGCCCATTGGGGAAAGCCATGTCGGTACAGTATATGCTCCATAAGGCCACAGGCTTGAAATACACCATGTCTGTCAAACCAGAACAATATACAGGAGGGGATGAATACGCACTGACCAATGGCATCACTGGCATCATCAAATTATGGAAAAACTGGGTTGGGTTGCAGGGTAAAGACCTGGACCCGGTGATTGATTTCGGGCAAACCACCGCATTTACCAAAATTTCATTCAACTTTGTCAATGCCAAAGGCTCCTGGATCTGGCCACCTAAAAGTGCAGAAGTGTTTGGGTCTGAGGATGGAACTAATTTTAAATCCCTGGCCACCAAGACCTTTAATGCGGACGATTTTCAGGGAGATTTGGTTGAAACCGTAAAAATGGATACCCCGGGCGCCAAATATCGTTATGTGAAAGTGGTTGTCAGACATCACGGTACTATCCCAAAAGGAGAAGCCGGAGAAAATAGCCCGGCCTGGATCTTTGTGGATGAACTCACCGTAGAGTAGAACGCGAGTGAGAACGCGGATTGGAATGGGAACGCGGATGACGCGGGTGACGCGGATTTTTTTGGGAACGCGGATGACGCGGGTGACGCGGATTTTTTTTGGGAACGCGGATGACGCGGATGACGCGGATTTTTTTGGGAACGCGGATGACGCGGGTGACGCGGATTTTTTTTGGGAACGCGGATGACGCGGGTGACGCGGATTTTTTTGGGAACGCGGATGACGCGGGTGACGCGGATTTTTTTTGGGAACGCGGATGACGCGGATGACGCGGATTTTTTTGGGAACGCGGATGACGCGGGTGACGCGGATTTTTTTGGGAACGCGGATGACGCGGGTGACGCGGATTTTTTTGGGAACGCGGATGGCGCGGATGACGCAGATTTTAAAATTGCCTTCGGCAATTTTGTGATTTATATGCTTGAAAATCTCTAAAACTCTTAAAATTGCTGCCGAAGGCAGCAAAAAAATCCGCGTCATCCGCGTCATCCGCGTTCCAGTTCCAATCCGCGTCATCCGCGTTCAAACCAGCGTTCTATATGCAGCAAGAAAAAAACAACCCGCGTGTCATCAATGGATGGGCCATTTTTGACTGGGCCAATTCGGCGTACGCGCTGGTCATTACTGTGGCCATTTTTCCGGGGTACTTTCTGGAGTTGACCAATGATACTGTCACGGTGTTGGGTATGCGGATATCGGACAGCACCTTATATGCCTGGAGTATTGCACTGGCCTATTTGATCATTGCTTTTTTATCGCCTATATTATCGGGAATTGCAGATTATGGTGGCAGGAAAAAGAAGTTTTTGCGATTTTTTACCACTCTGGGTGCGCTGGCCTGTATTTCCTTGCTGTTTTTTACCGGTATGCCAACGCTTTGGGTTGGTATTTTGGGTTTTATACTGGCTACCATAGGATTTGCCGGCGGGATCGTGTTTTACAATGCGTATTTACCCATCATTGCCACAGAAGACCGCTACGACGATGTGAGCGCCAAAGGATTTAGTTACGGATTTTTGGGTAGCGTGATCCTGTTGGTAACCAATCTGGTCATCATCATGAACTACAGCTGGTTTGGTTTCCCGGATGGACTCCGGGCGGTTCCCACAGCATTTGTAATGGTGGGATTGTGGTGGATTGGTTTTTCACAAATTCCATTAAAGCGCTTGCCGGAGGATCAGCCCATGGGTAAAATGGAAAACCTGGTAGGAAAAGGATATCAGGAACTCCGAAAAGCCTGGAATAGTCTGAAAAAAGACAAGAATGCAATTCGATATCTGTTTGCTTTTTTCTGCTTCAATGCCGGTGTGCAAGCCGTTTTGTTTTTGGCCTCCACCTTTGCGGAAAAAGAACTGAAATTTTCCTCCTCCGGGCTGATCATTCTGGTATTAATCCTGCAAATAGTGGCTATTGGAGGAGCATGGGGGTCAGCAAAGCTTTCTGCCAGAAAGGGAAACAAGTTTTCCATCATGGTGATGCTTGCTGTTTGGATGGTGATTTGTATCATTGGTTACTTCGTACAAACAGGACTGGATTTTTATCTGCTAGCCGGAGCCGTGGGAGTTGTAATGGGGGGCACACAATCCTTATCCCGAAGCACTTATGCCAAGTTGTTGCCTGAAGAGACACCAGACACCACCTCCTATTTCAGTTTTTATGATGTTACAGATAAAGTATCTACAGTGGTGGGTACTTTTACTTTCGGATTTGTAGAACAATTAACCGGCGGTATGCGCAATAGCGTAATGGCTCTGGTGGTATTTTTTGTGGTGAGTTTGGCAGTGTTGGCATTGGTGAAGATCAAGCGTATGGCGGTCACGGTGTAGCTTTTGATGTTTCTCACATTAAACGATACGTAACTATGAATTTTGTAAAAAGATTTATTAGAAACTGGTTCACCAGTGCTTCTCTGCTCAATCTATCTGATGAATTTTCCACTTTTGAACGTAAAATTATTGCGCTAAAAGACGACTCTGCGCAAGCCAAACTTTACAACCAGCTCAATGGCCTTGCAGAAGACCTGAAAAATGCCATTGAAGAAGAAGAAACCCAAAAAGGGTGGAAAATTTTTAAAGAAATCCGACGGTTGTTTGTATGGTCCATGCCTAAAGAAGAAATGATGTCCAGGGCACATACCGTACTCAAAGAAACGGAGAGCAAAACACAATCCAGTCCGTGGCGATTACTTGCCGTCAAGGAAATATTGGGGGTCGGCGAAGATGGCAAAACGCTTCGGACAGATCTGACAGCCGGTCAGGTCATCAAGGCGGCAGAAATACTGGACGATCATCAGGACAATTTCTATGAAAAACTGGAAACCCTGCGCCGCAGGATCCGCACCCTTTCCTGGATAACTTTTGTTTCGCTGGCTGTATGGGTATGGATTGGCCCGCAAATCAGTGAATTCCCTTTACAGAAAGAGCTATCCGGTAAGGATTTAGAAGCTCAGTACAAGGCTATATATAATAAGATTGATAGCCTTGACAAAAAGGTTGCAGCTAAAAGTACCAACCCGAATAACCCCCAACCAAATCTAAATAAGGTACCCGCCGATTCAATTAAGCAAGGACAACCGGGCGCTACCCCTCCTGATAACAAACCAAACACGCCTGCCCAGGATACCCCAATACAGCATTCCCTTGATCAAAAAGGTGATAAGCGTGTGCCGAAAGAAAACTTATGTGAGTGTAAGAAGGATACATCAATGTGCTGTGAAAGTCGGTATTCCGGAGTTAAAGACATACATAAACGTCCCAGGTGGCTGGCACTTCTGGTCATTCTTACGGGTCTCATTGGCGCAGTGGTAAGTGGCTTTATCAGAACCATTCAATCTGGCGCTGAGGGTACTGTTCCCGACTCCATTTTTGGATCTACGTTGCTGGCAGCACGACTCATGTTGGCTTCTGTGGCGGCATTGTCCGTGTATATTTTTCTGGGCACTGGTGTAATTCTAATGTTCGGAACTAAAATCAGTTTTGAACTGCTGCTGGCGTTTTCCTTTGTAGCCGGATTCTCGGAGCAATTAGTGCAAAAGGGCGTTGAAGCATTAAGCAAGCAAGACCTTTACAATAAAAAAGATCAGCCCGGAAAATGAATTTTTCCCTGCTTTTTGAAATCCTGGAATATCAGCAGGCCCGATACCCGCACAAGGTAGCCGCGGCCGGCTGGCGCAATGGACAATGGCATACGCTCACCACGGCTGAACTGTTGGCAGAACGTGATCAGATCAGCGCCGGACTGCTTCACTCAGGGCTGCATCCGGGCAACCGGGTGGGTATTCTGGCCCATTGCGGCAGCCCGGAATGGCTCATTGCAGATGCTGCCATGATGCAGGTAGGGATCATCCCGGTACCCATACACGCCACTGCCCGACTGGATGAAATGGCGCACATTGCGCAGGATGCCGAATTGAAAGCCTGCTTTGTGAGCAATGCCGAAATGCTTCAAAAACTCCGGGATTCCGGCATACAGCTCAAACAGGTGTTTTCCTTTGAACCCCGCTCTGAAAATCCTGAGGTGATTTCCTGGAATTCCCTGACCTGCGAACCCGACGAACACCTGGCAGGCAAGATTAAATACTACCGCGAAGGCATTCAGGAAGACCAGCTGGCCACCTTGCTGTATACTTCCGGTACTACCGGTCTGCCCAAGGGTGTGATGCTAACCCATAAGAACATTGTAAGCAATGTGAAATCTGTTTTGGCCATTGTGCCGGTGGGGCCGGAAAGTGTAGCGGTGAGCTTTTTGCCCATGAGTCATATTCTGGAGCGCATGGTGTGTTTCACTTATCAGGCGGCCGGCACGGCCATCTGGTTTGCCGACAGTGTAGAACGCCTGCCCAGGATCCTGCAGGAGGTGCGTCCGCATTTCTTGTCAGCCGTTCCGCGCGTGCTCGAGCGTATGCATGAGCGCCTGCTGGAGGAGCGCAACCGCAGCGGAAAATTCAAAAAGAAAATCCTGGATTGGGCGATTGCCCTGGGGGAGCGTTTCCCGTATTCCGGCGGACAAGCCATGCCCCTGGATTACCGCCTGAAACGCTGGCTGGCTGATATGCTGGTGTTCCGGCAATGGCGTAAACGTATGGGCGGCAGAATCCGTTATGTTGCCGTAGGCGCTGCAGCCCTGCAACCACGCCTTGGCCGACTCTTTTCTGCAGCCAGGATTGACGTGCGGGAGGGCTACGGGCTCACGGAAACCAGTCCGGTTATAGCGTTCAATCGCTTTGAGCCCGGTGGCGTACATTTTGGCACGGTGGGTATCCCGGCGCCAGGAGTGGAGGTGCGTATCAGTGCCGAAACCGATGAAGAAGGCAACGGTGAGGTAGAAGTACGCGGCCCGAATGTTACCCAGGGATACCTTAACCTGCCGGAAGAAAGCGCAGAGCGTTTTACCCCTGATGGTTGGTTCAAAACCGGCGATTTGGGTCGGTTTGAGTATAAACGCTTTTTGCGCATCACCGGCCGGAAAAGCGAAGTATTCAAAACCACCACCGGTAAGTTTGTGGCGCCAGCCTTTGTAGAGCAGCAGTTAGTACGCTCGCCCTATATCAGTCAGGCCATGGCCATTGGACTCAATCGAGCCTATGTTGCGGCCCTGATCGTGCCGGATTTTCAACAACTGGAATACTGGTGCCAGGAAAACAACGTTCACTGGACCGCGCCTCCATACATGATCCTCAACCCCAAGGTGCAAAAACTATTCCGCCAGGAACTGGATCAACTCAACGAAACCCGCCTGGGCCCCGTAGAAAAAGTGCGGGAATTTCAGCTCCTGCACGAGAACTGGACCCCCGAGAACGGCCTGCTCACCCCAACCCTGAAATTGCGACGGGAGGTGATTTTGAAAACGTTTGCAGCGGAGGTGGAAAAGTTGTTTGAATAAAGTCACAACCTGAACCGCTCAAAAGTCTTTCCATTAAACCGGTACACCCCGTTTTCATGGGTACCTAGCCATAAATCGCCCTGCTTGTCTTTGTAAATAGAAAACAGGGTAATGTCTTCGGCGCCCGCTCGCACAGGGAAATAAGTGGTTCCGGTTCCATCATAGCGCCAAACGCCATTTCCATAGGTGGCGATCCATAAGGCCTGATTGTTGTCTTTGGCGATAGACAAATACTCCCAGAAGTCGCTGTCCGGCATACCATCCAGGTTTCCAATACTTTTTTCCCGGGTATAAAAGGCTTGGTTTGCTGTGTTGCTTCTCCCGTAAATACAATAGCGATACGCTGAATTGAACCAGAAACAGCCATCCTTGTCTTCTATAATGGAACGAACACCATTGGAAGGCCCTTCATGAAGTTCTGTTACGTCTTCCTCCGAAATCCAGTCAAAGGTTTTGCCATTATACCGACAAGCGCCTGCGGCTGCTGTGCCGAACCAGATATGGCCCTCGCGGTCTTTATAGATCGTGTAGATGGCATGCGGATTTGGATAACCGGGGTGCCGGGCCATCCATTCTTCCCCAGGCTTTGAGGTGGGAAACGGAAGACTGTGCAGTACTTTTCCGTCATAACGGAAGACTTTTCCGTCAAATTGCAGGGATTTGAACCCCCGCTAGCGCGAAGCTACCCAATCCCAAGCCCAACGCACGCTGGCGCGATGGCTTCAGCCTCGTGCCGAGTATCCCCGTCGGCTGCGCCGACAACGCAAGGTGTGCGCTTTAGTCCAAAGTGAGATAATTACCTGCTGGTCACGGATTTTGTATTGGACACCTATTTCATTGGTTGTTTAGGTACCCAAAGTTACACTCAAAAACTAAGGATGCAAGTGTGGTAGCGCTAAAATCTGTGCTGTGGTTGTCGGCACAGCCGACGAGGATACTCGGCACGAGGCT
>JBIKUE010000101.1:0-17299 GCA_044347755.1 Saprospiraceae bacterium | reverse complement strand
TACCCGGTGTAGAGAGATTGCTATTGCTCCGAGGAATAATTTGCACAACAGGTAGGTGGGCACAATTCTGGAATCAGTATGACAAAATCGCAGCATAATTCTACATCAAGTGGGAACTACACCCGTTAAAAACTATGAACTAATGGTTATTCTCTTGGTTGAATTTTCCAACCAAATACTAAATTGGGAAAACTTCAGTTTTTTAATTACTAAATAGAATACAGAGTTTGTTTTGTGTTATTAGGTCAGCCCATTTTTGTTTGATCAATGCTGGTTTGCAAGCTAAATTCGACTAATTTCAGCGAAAAAACTCAACAGAAATCCCAAAAAATGGACTGACCTAATAATCAATAACTAAAAGTTTGTTCGGGATTTGGGCTGCAATCGGCAAATTTTATTTTAGTTAAGGCAAAATCACAGCCATAGTCACGAGTCTCCGGCGAAAATTTTAACGAAAAATAAAATAAAATTTGCCGATTGCAGCCCAAATCCCGCACTAAAAATAATTCTGTTTACTATTTTAAAGCATGAATTTTTAACTTAACTTTTTTCATATTATGAAATTTTTTAACTTTTCATTTGCTTTGATTATCGTTACAACAACTTTGGTTTCTTGTCAAAAAGATGTAAGCGATAATTCCAATTCACTCAATGATCCAACTAAGTTATTACAATCCGAGGATCGATCTGATGTATGTGACTGTCAAACAGGAGGTTGTAACGGGCCTTCATTCCTTCGACTTGAGGTTCTTGAAAGATCTCATGAGCCAGTTGTAAATTTGTATTTAAATTATGTTTGTGGACAAAGCAATAACCAATCCTTATGTTACACTTGGAGCAATCCTAATCAAAATGATGTTATTTTAATACCAATTAAGTATGCAAGTAGTACCGGTGGACAAAACCCTATTGGTGGATTTTCTCCACATTACAACCTAAATCCATTATTTTACGCACCTTTAACCCCTAACTCGATGATAAAAATTAAAATTACGGGCCCAAATATTGACCAAATAATAACGTTTAACACTTCCCTTGGCAACCCTCCTATAATAACAGAAGCAAAACTATATCCTTGGCAGTACTGCATTTAGAGGTGTAAATTTTTGAAAAAAGAGGTTGTCAAAAGTTTTTATATTTTTCATCATGGTAGATTTTTTTATCATGCATAAAACTATAAAACTTTTGGCAACCTCTTTTTTAACAAAAAACTTCCAGCTTCAGCCAATAAAAACCAGCACCTTCCGTTCATTGCTGTATAATCCCCCGTTTTCCCGCCACACTTTAGTTGCGGGAGGTTTTAATCCCATTCGTGTCGTCGCCCGACGAACATCTGACATCCCGCCTCCGATTCCCACCTGAAAACGACTTTTTTAGTCAAACCTTTTAACCGATTTACAATGGCTTCTTTAAATCCTCTGACAGGGGTTTTAGGGCGACGCAAGGCGGCGCATTTGCTTCGTCGGACCAGCTATCGTTATACCCGTGCACGGGTAGATGAGTTGGCCGGTATGACAGCAGCTGAAGCGGTAGCCAGCCTGCTCACCCCTGTCCCGCTCCAATTGGAGCAACCGCTCTTTTCCGCCGGCCCCGGCGCCCCGGCCTCCTGGATCAATCCGCCTCAACCACCCAGCGCCCCGCTTCCTGCCGACGATGAGGAACTCACCCGATTTGTTATGGGTTGGTGGGTCAACGAAGCGCTGCACGACCCCGGCGCCTCGCACCGAATGGCCCTGTTTTTTCACCAGTTTATGGCGGTAGATGCCGCCAGTGGTAGCAGCATGGAGTTTTTTGACTACCTGGCGTTAATGCGTTGGGGAAGTCTGGGCAATCTGAAAAAACTGGTAACCAAAATGGTGACCGACAACTGTATGTTGCGGTATGTAGACAACGATCAGAATTTTGCCCAAAATCCGAACGAAAACTTCGCCCGCGAGTTTTTTGAATTGTTCACCGTAGGTCGGGGAGACGCCGCCGGTCCGGGCGACTATACCACTTTTACCGAGGATGATGTCATTCAGGCTGCCCGGGTGTTCACCGGATTTAATCATGCACAGCGGCATCAGTATGCAGACCCGGAAACCCTTATTCCTGCCGGAAAAGGCTATCCGCAGAGCCATGATTTCAATCCTAAAGTTTTTAGCGCGCGTTTTGGTGGCGCAACCATTAATGCAACCACCCAGGACGCAGCTGGCATGGTCGCGGAACTCAACTCTTTCGTAGATCTGGTATTTGCACAACCCGCTACCACCCAACTATTCTGCCGCAGACTTTATCATTACTTCGTAACCCGGATTGTACCACAGGAAGTAGAAGATGATGTCATTGCGCCTTTGGCCCAACTGCTGGCAGACAGCGATTTCGAGATCAAACCGGTGCTGGAAAAATTGCTGCAAAGCGAACATTTTTATGATGTGGACGACTCCAGCAATACCGATGAGATTTATGGCGCATTGATAAAAAGCCCACTGGAGCTGGCGCTTCAGGCCCTCAATTTCTTCCAGCTACCCATCCCCGATCCGATAGCTGACAACGCCAAACATTATGGTGATTTCTACAGCGCCGCCGTGCTGGAGCGCATGCTTGCACGCGCGGGCATGGACTTGTTTTATCCACTGGATGTGGCCGGATATTCGGGATATTATCAGGATCCGGCCTTGAACCGGCAGTTTTTTAATTCTGCTACCATTGTGCAGCGCTATAAACTGCCTCAAATTCTCCTGACCGGCACAAACGCCTGGGGAAGCGGCTCAAACGATCCTATCGGCACCAAACTGGATATAGCCGCCTGGATACGAGACAGTGGCGTAATTTCTGACCCTTCAGACTCGCTTGTCCTGGTAACCGAACTCCTTCACTACCTGTTCCCGGAAGAACCCGACGCCGAACGCCTCGAGTATTTCCTCACCACGGTATTTCTGGACCAATTACCCGCACAAGACTGGGTCTACGAATGGGAAAACTACCTCAGCACCGGCAACGATACCGAGGTCAAAATTCCACTCTCGCGCCTGGTCAATGCAATGTTGTATGCGCCGGAGTATCAAGTGTTTTAGTGTTTGAGTTGCGTTCGGCTGTGAATTAGGCTGGTATTAACCAAAAGAAGTTAGGTAGAATGAAGGTTTTAGATTTTTTCCTAGCTGGCTTGTTTGTGTAAATATCTGATAAAGCCTACCGTAAGCGCAATGGCATCATCCACTTCCTGATGCAATCGTTTCAGGGTTTCGTCAGGAAGGTAATGGATATCCTCAAACAAATACAACATACTCTTGAACTCATTACCTGATACTCTGGCCATGTCCGGAAACCTGATGGCATCCTTGGAAGAATAGCGCCCAAAGCCTTCTGCGATGTTATTCATCATAGATAATGCTGCTCTTCTGAATGGAGATCGGGTATCCCAATCCTTCGCTAATTCACCGGCTTGACTGCATAAAAAAGCACTTTTGGCGAGAATTCGAGCTGCTTTCCAGCATTTTAAGTCTTCAAATTTAGTAATCGTCATTTTCAAAGGGTGTTTTGTAGGCGGTATTTAAGATTTTACAAAACTAATGGCTGCTGGCATAAGATGCAAATCCCATCTTAAGAGCAGCGCCAACTCGAACACCCGAACACTCAAAAACTCAAACACTCGGTTATGAATCGTCGAAATTTTCTCAAAATATTCCCTGCCGCCGGCGTATCGCCTTTTGTGGTGAACGGTTTTCCGATGCGGCCATTTTCCAATTCCAAAATTGCACAAATCCTCAACAACTGCGATGGCGTGGAGGACCGTGTATTGATACTTATTCAGTTGAAAGGCGGCAATGATGGCCTGAATACCATCATCCCCATTCAGCAATACGATCGGTATGCAGAACTCCGACCCGTGATTAAAGTGCCGGAAGTAGGTCCTGAGAAGTTTATCAAATTAGACAATACGCTTCCATATGCGGATCAGGTGGGCTTACACCCGGTAATGACCGGTATGAAAGAGATGTATGATAAAGGCTGGATGGGTATTGTACAAGGCGTTGGCTATGAAGGCCTGAACGGGTCACATTTTAAAGGCACCGACCTTTGGATGAGTGGTGGAGATGGCACCCCTGAAAAATTCAATATTAAGTCCGGCTGGATGGCGCGCGCCTTGCAAGCCATGTACCCTGATGTTTTGGGCGCTCCTGTACCACCCGACAAGGTTTATCCGTTGGGCATCCAGGTGGGTGATCCCAATCCATCTCTTGGTTTTCACTCTGAGACCGAGCACCAGAACGTAATTAACCTGTACGGGCAAGATCCTGAGGGATTCTATTCGCTGGTGCAAACCATCGGCGGAGCGCCCTTGCCCAATGTACCTGATTCTGAATATGGCGACGAGCTGGCTTACATTATGGGCGTGGAAAAAGCTGTTGATGAATACTCCGTATACATTACAGAGGCATTCAATGCCGGATCTAATGCCATTACGGCCTATCCGCAAACTACCCTGGCCTATCAACTTAAAACGATTGCCCGATTGATCAAAGGAGGTTGCAAAACCAAAATCTATCTGTGTAATATGGGTGGATTTGATACCCACGGCGACCAATTAGCACCAGAGGGCATCGTAACCCTGGGAGGCCATGCCGATCTGTTGCGTAACCTTTCAGAAGCAGTTAAATACTTCTTCAATGACCTGGAAGCTATGGGATTGGGAGAGCAGGTTGCAGCCTGTACTTTCTCCGAATTTGGTCGTTGCGCAAGAGAAAATGGTTCTGCTGGCACGGATCATGGCACGCTGGCGCCCATGATGATCTTCGGTAAAACCATTCAGGCCGGCGTAAATGGTACTAATCCGGATTTGAACAACCTGGCAGGTGATAACCAGCTTCAGGGCATTCAATTTGATTACCGACAGGTTTTCACAACCCTGTTACAAGACTGGCTCGGAGCCAGTAATGAGGTGCTTACCGCTACTATGTTTGAAGGTTACGCCAAGATGCCCTTGGTTGATTCAGCCTTTGTGGTTAGCCCGGACTGCTACATTGGTACCACTGTTGGGACATGGGACAAAACAAACAACACACTATCTGCCACGGTTTCTCCTAATCCGGCATCCGTTCGGGCTGAAATCACCATTCGGGGAACCCGAAATTATGAGGCAATCCTGAGTTTGCACAGTTTGGGAGGATCAATGGTTTCCTCTCAATCCATGCGTGTACAAGCCGGGGTAAGTCGGGCCTATCTGGATGTTAGAAGCTTGCCTGCGGGCACCTATTTCGTACGTATACAGGAGAAATCCAGCGGAAAAGCCGAAGTGGTTAAACTGCTGGTTCAACACATCTAACATACGGAGGGTGTCTCAAAAGTAATTTTTACCGCAGAGGCAGAGAGGCGCAGAGGTATAAACAATTGATTTTCAAGTGCTCTGTGTCTCTCGGTCTCTACGGTAAAAATAAAAAAGCGACTTGTGAGACAGCTTCCTATAATCCTCTTTCGTTTACAAAATCCGATTTACATGAAATCCTTCTTCCTATTCCTTTGGTTAAGCTGCATAAGCTATTCAATTTCAGCACAATTGGTGCCAGCATGTGCCGGGGGTAGCACCGCTACAACTTGTGCCACCGCATGTATAAACTGCAATTTCAACGGGTATTTTGGATCAACCGCCGGTTTCCCTTCAGGCATTGTACCTAATTTCTGCGGTACGGTGGAAAATGCCCAGTGGATGGGCTTTATCGCCGGAGCCGGTGAGGCAACTTTTACGGTTATCCCCTCCAATTGCGCGTATGGCGATGGGCTTCAAATGGCCTTGTATGAAGATTGTATGGGTACCCCTTTGGAGTGTGCGTATGGTGAAATGAACGGCGGTAACAACCCTGTGGTCATCACAGCGGCACTTGCGCCAGGACATAACTATTTTCTGATGATTGACGGTTTTGCAGGCGATCAATGTGATTTTACCGTGAACGTTACACCCAATAGTGCCGTATATGAGCCTCCGCTTGGCCAGGTAGGCCAACTCACCGGTCCAATCGAAATGTGTCCGGGTGCAACTATGAGTTTTTCCCTTCCACCGGTATACGGCGCCGGAGCCTATATCTGGTCGGGGCCGCCAGGCGCCATGATAGACAGTATGCCATTGCCGGTAACCGTGGCCAGTGCCAGTGGAAATCAGGTGAACATCACCATGGGTAATACCGGAGGTGCTATTTGTGTACAAGCGGCCAACTCCTGTAGCCAGACAGCGCCATGCAGCGCCTCCCTGAATGTTCAAATTCTGGACGACTCTTTCCGGCCGGTGATACAGGGCGACACGCTCCAGCATCTCACATGTAGCGGAGAACCCGCTCAACTCATCGTAGCCGTATCTGCATCTGTAGGTTTCGATATTGTATGGACGACAGACAGTTCCGGAAATATTGTTTCAGGAGCACAAACATTGAAGCCCAAGGTAGATCAGGCCGGTTTATACGAACTGGTGGTCACCAACAACCAAAACGGATGCTCATCCAGTTTGGCCTTACAGGTAGGAGATCCGGATACGCCAAGAATTACCGAATTGCAATTGCGCCAGGTAACCTGTTTCGGCTTTGACAATGGCGAGGCCAAAATCCTGGAGATTACCGGAGGGCGTACGCCGCACCTCATATCGTTGGACGGCGCCCCACTGGGACTCATTAATTTTTACAGAAATCTGGAACCAGGATTTCACACGCTGGAAATAGAAAGTTCAGACGGGTGTATTTCGGATACCAGTTTTGTTATCACCCAGCCAGACGACTTTTTTCTGGAACTAGGCCAGGATACCAGTATCCATTTAGGGCAAAAATTGACCCTGTGGCCGGCGGGCGGATTAAGTGATCCTGACCGGGCAGAAACCTTGCTCATTAAACCGGCCGAACTACAGGTTGCTTTGTGTGATACCTGCTGGCATTCCCCTACCTATTCTTTTCATTATACCATAACGGTTGTTGACAGTGCAGGTTGTACCGCTACAGATGACCGCACGGTGGCTGTCAGTAAGGAACGATTAGTCTATGCACCTAATGTTTTCAAACCGGATTCAGAAGACACCGCTAATGCGCGTTTTCGGATTTATGGAGGGGAGGATGTGGAAAGATTTATGGAATTCCGCATTTTAAGTCGCTGGGGAGCCCTGGTTCATGAGCGCCAGGATTTTCTGCCTGATGATGAATCCTCTGCCTGGGATGGCACTATAAATGGCGAACCGGCTACACCTGCTGTATTCACCTGGCAAGCCAGAATTCTGTTCAAAGATGGCTTGGATGAATGGAAAAGCGGAACCGTTACGGTGGTACGGTGATTTTTGGGGTTTATGGGGGGGTATGAGGGTTAATGGGGGTTTATGGGCGAGTTTATGCCATAAACCCTATAAACTTATAAACCTCATAAACCCTCATAAACCCTCATAAACCTCATTGTTTCAGCCGATCCTTATACTTCTCCCGGAACTTCTTCACTTTGGGAGCTATAATGAAGGAACAATATCCTTGATTAGGATTGTCTTTGAAATAATTTTGATGATAATCCTCTGCTTTATAGAACTTTTCGAAGGCAGAAATTTCTGTAACGATTGGATCATCCCAGGCTTCTTTAGCCTCTATTTTGACTGCTTCTGCTGTTTTTTGTTGTTCTTCAGAGTGAAAATAGATTACACTCCGGTACTGAGTTCCGGAATCGTTACCCTGGCGGTTTAACGTGGTTGGGTCATGTACCGTAAAAAATATGCGCAGGATATCTGCATAAGAAATGATGGCAGGATCGAAAGTGACCTGAATCACCTCGGCATGGCCAGTCAGGCCGGAACAAACCTCTTTGTAAGTTGGATTGTCAATATGGCCACCTGAGTAGCCACTTTCCACTTTTGATACGCCTTTTAGGTCTTGATAAATAGCTTCTACGCACCAAAAACAGCCGCCGCCTAAGGTGGCGATTTCAGTTTGTCCGGAGGGTACCGATGCTTCCTGAATTACACTTTGCATATTGGAAACTGGAATTGATTTTTCTGGCTGCCCTGCTCCGCAGGCGATGCCCATGGAGGCAACCAAAGCAAATAGGATGGATAATTTCATGTGTTCAATTTTAAGGTTTAACGCAAAAACAGGGAAAGTGTTTCTTGGTTAATGGGCTTTGGTAGCTGTTGTCTTTCCCAGGACCATTATGCTACCTTTGCCCAAAATGTTTTGATATGCCACTTATTAATCCATTGCCATCCGACCATAATGCTGAAGTGGCAGAATTAGCCAGATTTTTCAATGAAACTTTGGGATTCTGTCCAAATTCCGTGCTCACTATGCAGCGCAGACCACAAATTGCCAAGGCATTTATTCAGTTAAACATGGCAGTCATGCAAAACCAGGGTCGTGTTACCAGTGATCTTAAGCGGCTAATCGGGTATATGGCTTCACTGACGGCAGGTTGTCAATACTGTCAGGCGCATACCATCAGAGCTGCTGAGCGTTACGGGGCTGAAGAAAACAAGTTACAGCATATATGGGAGTACAAAACCCACCCATCCTTTTCGGAGGCTGAGCGGGCTGCTCTGGACTTCGCAGTAGCTGCTTCTGTGGTGCCCAATAGTGTGGATAATCCCATTTCTGAAAACCTCAAAAAATATTGGGATGATGGAGAAATTGTAGAGATACTGGGTGTTATTGCCCTTTTTGGATATCTCAACCGTTGGAACGACAGCATGGGCACCAGCCTTGAATCGCCCGCTCAGGAAAGTGGGCTACAATATCTGGGCAATCATGGCTGGACAGGTGGCAAACATCTTTAACCTCCTTCTTTGTTATGAAAGTGGAACTCTGGGCAATCGGGAAAACCAACGAAAAATACCTGGAAGCAGGTATCAGCCTGTTTGAAAAGCGGTTGAAAAACTACCTGCCTTTCACCTTGTTGATCCTGCCGGATGTTAAAGTCAAATCTACCGATGCCGACGCTCTGAAAAAGGAAGAAGGGAAATTGATCTTGTCTAAGCTTGCCCCCGACGATTGGCTTGTGCTGCTTGATGAGCATGGTCAACAACTGAGCTCCATGGAACTTTCCAAATGGATGGAAAAACGACTTGGAGATTCCAGGCGAAAAATGATCTTCCTCATTGGGGGTGCTTTCGGATTTTCCCCCGATGTTTACACCCGCTCCAATGAATCCCTTGCATTATCCAAAATGACCTTCAGTCACCAAATGGTGCGGCTGTTTTGTCTGGAACAACTCTACAGGGCCATGACCATCCTCAAAAACGAACCCTACCATAACGAGTAAAAGACACAAAGCCAACCACTAAGGCACCAAAACACTAAGGCACCAAAACACTAAGGCACCAAGACACTAAGGCACAAAGTCAACGTGATTCTGCCCAACCGAACGCCAACATAAACACATAAACAATCGAAAACTCAAACACTCATGTACAACCTGGAAATCAACCACATCATCATCGGATTCACTTGCCTGGTTTCTATCATGGCATTGAATAATCCGTATTGGACGTATAAGCTCAAGCACTGGCCATATGAGGAAGTAAAGCATGGTGAGTACCATCGGTGGCTTACCAGTGGTTTTTTGCATGGCGATGTAATGCACCTGGCTTTCAATATGATTACCCTGTATTTTTTTGGAAGAATCGTGGAGCAATGGTTTACGTTTATTTTTCCTGTAGGCGGAAAAATCATTTATTTGTTATTCTATTTGGTTGCTATTGTGGCAGCCTCCTCCGCTACCTTCTTTAAATACCGCACTTCGCCAAACTTCGCCAGTATCGGGGCTTCAGGAGCCGTAGCAGCGGTACTGTTCGCCTCTATCCTGATGTTGCCCACCAACAAAATTTTCCTTTTTTTCATTCCTGTTGGTATACCAGGTTTCCTTTTTGGCATCTTGTACCTATGGTTTAGTGCTTATGAAGCCAAAAAAGGTCGCGACAATATTGACCACACTGCCCACTATTACGGGGCTATATTTGGCTTTTTATTCCCGATCATTTTTGAGCCACGGCTGTTCACCTTGTTTTTGACTCAAATACAGGAATGGTTCGCTTCTTTTTAAGAAAGCAACTAAGTGGGAGAACCACCAGAGTGTGTCTGAAAAACATTGCCGGAGATGAAAACAGCAGATTTTGGGTCCTGACTGAGCGCCCTTTTTCGGGGAATAATGGGGCTTATTGCCCGAAAAAGACGCGAAAGGCAGGTGTCAAAAGATGCATTTTCAGCCCGGTGAATGTTTTTCAGACACACGCTAAGGTGTATTATGTTTTGGCGCGGACATTTTTCAAGGAATTACCTGCTGTGCTGTTAGTTTACCTTGTACCTTTGCAACCAATTCGCTTAGCAAGCGTTTTAATACCAAATTCAAATTTGCATTATTAAAAATCACAGCAAAATGGCACATGAATTCACAGATGCCACCTTCAAAACAGAAGTTCTTGGCACAGATAAAGTAACGGTAATTGATTTGTGGGCAGAGTGGTGTGGACCATGCCGTATGATGACACCTGTTATTGAGGAGCTCTCTTCAGAGTATGAAGGTCGCGCAGTAATTGGCAAACTGAACGTGGATGAGAACCCTGAAGTTCCAACCAACTATAACGTTCGTGGTATTCCTACATTCCTCATTTTCAAAGGCGGTGAGCTGAAAGAAAAGGTGGTAGGCGCCCAAACCAAACAATTCCTGAAGGAAAAAATTGACTCCTTGTTGAATTAATTCGGTGAATTTAGGCTGAAAAATCATCATTTTTGGCCAATTCTAAAATGGTGAGGTGGATTTTTCCATCTCACCATTTTTTGTTTTTGAAAAGAAAAACTGCACTTGAGCGGACTTTTATAGTTTTGCGCGGTCATTGCAATCCGATAAACCCTGATTCAAGTGCAGCATTCGGTCAAAACACTGAACTTTGGCATGCTGCAAACACACTACGAAACATGAACTTTTCCTTTAAAACACTCAACAATCTGGCCGGTTGGATCACCTTCGGCATAGCAGCAATTGTACTTGGCCTCGCCGCTGAACCAACAGGAAGTCTCTGGGACTGCGGTGAATTTATTTCCGGAGCCTACAAACTCCAGGTAGTACACCCACCTGGCGCCCCTATCTTCCTCCTGATAGGTCGTCTGTTTACCTGGGTTGCTGAAATATTCTCCGACAATCCTTCCACCATTGCTTATTCCGTAAACCTGCTTTCTGCATTTAGTACTGCGTTTGCCGGATTGTTTGTGTGTTGGAGCACCTCCATTCTTGCCCGCCTTATTCTGGTAGGTAGAGAAGGGGAACCTCAGGGGGGCCAGGCCATTGCGGCCATTGGTGCCGGAGTGGTAGCCGGACTTTGCACGGCCTTTACTTCCTCCATTTGGTTCTCTGCCGTAGAAGGTGAGGTATACGCTATGTCGACCTTCTTCACGGCTATGACACTTTGGGCTATGTTGAAATGGTACAACCTGCCCGATAATGCAGACGCTGACCGTTGGCTGGTATTTGCTTTTTTCAGTACCGCCTTATCTATTGGCGTTCACTTGCTGAGTTTGTTGACATTCCCGGCGTTGGCCATGTTCTACTACTTCAAAAAGGCCAAAAAACCAACCGTTCTTGGAACCCTGGTTTCCGCAGGTGTTGGGGTTGTCTTTATAGTAGCCATCCAAAAATTCATCATTGCAGGTATCCCGTCGATGTGGGCTTCCTTCGACAAATTCATGGTAAATAGCTTTGGTCTGCCATTTTATACCGGTATTATACCGGTATTCCTGATTTTCGGCGCCGCCATCTGGTATGGCCTGAATAGAGCCCAAAAAACAGGAAACGGTATTCTCCAGCGCATCATTGTAGCCTTGGGAGTTGTGGTAGTGGCGTACCTGTCATACGGCATGGTGATCATTCGTGCCAGCGCCAATACGCCGATCAACATGAATGACCCATCTGATCCAATGCGACTCCTTCCATATCTCAATCGTGAGCAATATGGAGAGCGCCCTCTGTTACGTGGGCCTCATTTCGACGCACAACCTGTTGGCATTGACGCTGAGGACCGCTACGGAAGAGTTGGCAATAAATACACGGTAGTAGATGAAAAGGTGGAATACGAATATTCATCCAATGACAAATCACTCTTTCCGCGCATGAGTGACTATTCTCAGGGCAGACCTGCTTTGTACCGCCGATGGATTGACAAACCTACCGGAACCCCCACATTTGGCGATCATCTGGAGTTCTTCTGGAAGTACCAGCTGGGCTGGATGTACTGGCGGTATTTTATGTGGAACTTCTCTGGCCGACAAAACGGAGAACAAGGGTATTACGCATGGGATCCCACCGCCGGCAACTGGATTACCGGAATAGATGCCATTGACGCAGGTCGGATAGGTAATCAGGCCGAATTGCCTGAATTGCAAAAGAACAACCAGGGGAAGAATAAATATTACATGATCCCCTTCCTATTGGGTTTGCTGGGCATGTTCTTCCACTACCGAACCAAACCAAAAGACTTTGCCGCTATTATGGCATTGTTTATCATAACCGGTATTGGTATCATCGTGTATTCTAATCAACCTCCAAACGAACCCCGCGAACGGGATTATGTATTGGCTGGTTCTTTCTTCACCTATTGCATTTGGATCGGATTAAGTGTGGTAGCTATTTGGGACATGCTGAATAAGAGCCTCAAAGGAATCGCTGCCCCACTGGCTACTGTTCTGGCTCTTTCAGCACCATTACTGATGGTAACCCAAAACTGGGACGACCACAGCCGTGCTCACCACTTTGCCAGTCGCGATTACGCCAGCAACTTCCTGAATTCCTGTGCGCCTAATGCAATCATTTTCACTTATGGTGACAATGACACATACCCACTGTGGTATTGTCAGGAAGTTGAAGGCATCCGTACGGATGTACGTGTGGTAAACCTTTCTCTGATAGCTGTGGATTGGTACATCGCTCAATTGCGCCGTGCCGTAAACAATTCTCCTGCTATTGAGATGAGCATCCCCCAAGATCAGATCCGTGGTTATAAGCGAGTTCAAATTCCATATTTTGCCCCAAGAGGAGAGCAGGAAATGGACATTCGTCAGGTATTGAAGTTCCTTGCTGAAGACCACAAACAAGAATCAGGCTCTGGTCGGGCATTCGACACCTACCTCCCTACCCGGAAAATGTTTTTACCGGTCAATAAACAATGGTTCCTGGACAACAAACTTGTAGCAGGAGGTGATTCCGCATTGGTGGATACCATTCGGATTGACCTGGGTCGCGACAAGAAGTATATCATCAAGGATGAATTGGCCATGTTGGACATAGTAGCCTCCAACCTGGGTAAGCGTCCTATTTACTGGGCTGTAACCTGTCGGGAAGATAAATTATTGGGTATGGAGGATTACCTGCAATTGGAAGGCCTTGGCTTGCAGGCTGTACCCAAAAAGGTGAAAAGCTCCATGGATGCCTATGGAATTATTGGTTCCGGAGGTGTTAATAGTGACCAGATGTTCGATAATATTATGAACAAATGGAAATGGGGCAACTTCGACAAAGAACGCTCTTTTGTAGATCGGTCTTATATGCCGAGCCTCCAAACCATGCGGGTAAGTATTATTCGCCTGGCACGCCAGTTGGTGGTAGAAGGAAAAAAAGAGAAAGCCAATGCGTTGGTGGACAAATACTTTGAAGTATTCCCCAAAATGAACTTTCCTTACGATCAGTTCTCCGCCTTCATGACAGACATATATGTGCTGAATGGGGAAAAAGAAAAAGCCAAGGCTAAAATTCAGGAAATTGCTGGCGAAATGGAACAGCAGTTCCGTTTTTATGAATCTTTGAACGCTAATTTCCAAAAAGGGTATAAACAGGATAATGATTATGCCATTTCAACGGTTCAAAACCTGATGAAAATGGCTGCCAATATGCAAGATCAAGCCTTGTTGCAGGAATTGGATGATAAATTCAAATCCTATATGCCGTCAGCCGGAAAAGGAGGAATGCCTGAATTACCAAATTGATTTTTTCAGGCTTTTTCCGAACATTTGTAGTGATTTACCGTTCATCCCACAAACAAAACAACCAGTAAAATGGCTCATTTTATCAGAACAGCAACAGCCGCCTGGCGCGGCGCAGGAGCAGATGGCTCCGGCACCCTGAACGGTCCTTCCGGCGTATTGGACGGCACACCATATTCTGCTGCCAAACGCTTTCAAAACGAAGATGGCAAAGCCGGTACCAATCCGGAGGAGCTTATTGCGGCAGCCCACGCAGGATGCTTTATCATGGCCCTAAGTTTTCGTCTTTCAGGAGCCGGATTTCCTCCCACTGAGTTGCGCTGCAGTGCCAGCATTGATATGGACAACAGCAGTGGTGGTTGGGCATTTGAGAAGATCACGCTAAACCTTGAGGCAGAGGTACCAGGGATCAGCGAGGAACAGTTCATGGAACTTGCCCAGGCAGCAAAAGCAGGCTGCCCGGTAAGCAAAGCCCTTTCTGCGGTTCCAATGGAACTGGAGGCTAAACTGGTATAAAACACCGGCTTCCATTAATTATTGATTTACTTTGCGAGCGTTTCCATCCCTCATGGAAACGCTCGTTGTATAAATAGTCAGATATGTCATTACTACGGTTTCATTTATTAGCCATTGTACTGTTTTCCTGTTACTTGATGGCTCAGGCACAAAGTCCCTGGGCACGATCCAAAGGAGGCGGATATGCGCAACTTTCCTGGAATTTTATTCCAACATACACCAATTTGTTTGGCGCTGATGGCTCAGACATTGTTTTGGGCCGTGAGGTTTCAGAACGCAATGTTCAATGCTATGGCGAATATGGACTGGGGAAAAGAACCACCATCACGGCCTCACTACCTTATGTATTTAACGAAAGAGGGGAGGTTAATCCGGAATCAAAACTTCAGAACATTAGCCCGGGGGGAGAGATTTCCGGGCTCGGAAATGTCACTTTGGGACTGAAGCAACAATTGCTATCTGGCAGGTTCGCATTAGCAGGCAACCTCCGTATTCAGCTGCCTGCCGGATCCGGATATAAATCAGAAAGCGACCTGAGAACTGGATTTGATGCGCTGACGATCATCCCTACCATAAGCGCAGGCATGGGCCTGGGTATCACTTACTGGTATGCCTATGGAGGATATGGCTATCGGAATAACGACTATACCCATTTCCTAACGTTTGGGGCAGAAGCAGGTGTTCGCATTAGTAAAATATGGTTTGCAGCCTTTTCTGAAACTATTTATCCGCTGGAAAATGGGTCTGTCGTTCAGCCTGGCCTACCCTACTTAACCGGATTGTTTGTTGATAACCAAGGCTGGGTGTCTATGGGGATTAAAGTTGCCTGGGCCATTAAGC
Organism: Saprospiraceae bacterium; assembly: GCA_044347755.1. Taxonomy (GTDB): domain Bacteria; phylum Bacteroidota; class Bacteroidia; order Chitinophagales; family Saprospiraceae; genus M3007. Next base: position 1,991 of record JBIKUE010000101.1, on the reverse strand, counting down.
CATCCTTCGGATTGAATATCTCAGGAGCCGGTGCTGCCTGGGCGCAAAATGTACCCAAAAGTCCAGGAATAGGCCTGGGGGTCTGGTATCGATGGGGACAATAGGCGAATTTAGGATTTGTTCACAAAACAGTAGATTCAGCGACAAAATACCTACACTCGTCGGGAAAAGCTTACGAGGCATTGACACGGCCCCTCACATTTGCTCCGTTAACCAAAACAAGCATATAAACGTACCATGCGACGCAACCACGAAATTGACTACAAGATTTACGGAGAGGAGATGCAATGTGTTGAAATTGAATTAGATCCCAATGAAACAGTCATTGCCGAATCCGGCAGTTTCATGTTTATGGATAACATGATCGAAATGAACACGGTATTTGGCGATGCCAGTGACCGAACAGAGGGATTCTTTGGAAAATTGATGACTGCCGGAAAACGAATACTTACGGGAGAAAGCCTTTTCATGACTACTTTTACCAATCAGGGCGGCGAAAAGCAACGGGTAACCTTTGCTGCGCCGTATGCAGGAAAGATTGTGCCCTTGGATTTGCAGCAATTAGGGGGAAAAGTAATTTGTCAAAAAGATGCATTTTTGTGTGCAGCTAAAGGAGTTCAAATCGGTATTGAATTCCAAAGAAAGTTGGGTACCGGTTTGTTCGGCGGTGAAGGATTTATCATGCAAAAACTGGAAGGCGATGGATTGTCCTTTGTACATGCCGGCGGTTATATTTTGGAGCGTGAATTGCGGGCCGGCGAAACCTTACGCGTAGATACTGGTTGTATCGTTGCCTTTACACATCAGATAGACTACGATATACAGTTTGTAAAAGGTATCAGAAACATGGTTTTCGGCGGTGAGGGCCTGTTTTATGCTGTGTTAAGAGGCCCAGGTAAAGTGTGGCTACAATCACTCCCGGTTAGCAGACTTGCAGCCAAACTATCCTCCTACGCTTCTTCTCCGGGCAAGGATGAAGGAAGTATTTTAGGTGGATTGGGTCGGATGATCGACGGTAATTAATGCCAAACAAACCATTCATTTTTGCGCTATAAACAAAACGAACTATGCTGAACGTGCTCATTGTTGACGACGAACCACTTGCACTTGATGTGCTGGAAACCTATATATCCCAAATGCCGGATCTTCGACTGGTAAAGCGGTGTTCCAACGCCCTGGAAGCAAACGAAGCCCTAAAAAGTCATCAGATCGATCTGATGTTTCTGGATATTCAGATGCCTCAACTTACAGGCATTGATTTTGTGAAAACACTGAGCGATCCTCCCATGATCGTTTTTACAACTGCATATCCCAATTATGCCATCCAGGGGTTCGATTTGAATGCATTGGATTACCTGTTGAAACCCATTTCTTTGGAACGCTTCATGAAAGCCGTAAACAAAGCGGTAGAACAGGCAGAACTGGCCAATGCAGACCATCATGCATCAAATGCAGCTCCCGCAGTAAATGATGGCTTGGATTTCTTTTTTGTCAAAGCCGACAAGAAACTGGTCAAAGTCAATTTTGACGACATCATATACATCGAGGGATTGAAGGACTATGTCATTATCCGACTCATCCAAGGTCGTGTCATTACCCTTCAAACCATGAAAAATCTGGAAGATCGGCTTCCGAAAAACCTGTTCCGCAGGATACATCGCTCCTTTATTGTTGCTATGGACAAAGTGATGGCCATTGAGGGCAACATGGTAGAGGTAATGGAAAAAGACAAACCTAAATTACTTCCGATCGGCAAAAACTACCGGGATGATTTGCTCCAACTTATTGAGCAAAAAAAGCTCTAGTGGATCGTGCGATTAGTTTTTAAGATTTCATGTATATTTCGGCCTAAAATATCTTATGTCATGAAAACATTTGATTTAAAGGCCGAAGATCGGAGTTCATTGAAAGAATTGTTGCAAAAAGGAGTTCATTCAACCCGTAAATTGACACGAGCTCGGATTCTGCTTCGCTTGGGAGAAGGGATTAAG
>JBIKUE010000215.1:0-5008 GCA_044347755.1 Saprospiraceae bacterium | reverse complement strand
GTCAGCCAGGAGCGGAGGGTATTCATTATTTATGGGTCATTTGGGCCATTTTGGAGTCATTTAGGGGTCATTGAAATGCCAGGAGCAACGCCACACTTGGACATTCGACATTGGACATTGGATATTGGACATTCCCTAGTCTCCATCTCCGCTGCTGTAGGTGATGGCAATGCCGAGGAGGGAAGACAGATCGCTTTTGAAGAAGCGGGTCATTTTGGAGAGTTCTACGTAGAGTGCTTCGAGGGAGGTATTGTTGCTACTAATGAGTTCGGAAACCGACGGTGAGCCTGGCACGGTGTTAAGCGCATTTTTGAGCGCGGTGAGTTGTGCCTCCGTGCTGGTGATGAGATCAGGTCCGCCCTGTACGGATTCCAGATAATCCCTAAATCCAGGGCCGTCAAATCCGTTTCGGGTGCGGCCGCGCCAGATGTTTTCTATGGTTTCCAGGTGGGCTTTGAGCATCGTAAGGGTTTCTCCGCTGTAATAGGCTTCCACCAGTAGGGGCTCTGCCTGGGTTTGTCCCGGACGTTTACCCATGGGCAGGCCGAGTTTGAAATTCTTGATGGATTCGTAGCTGCGCACAAATTCGTTGTACAACGTTGAGGTGCTGCTGCCGGAGTCAGTGCCGTCGTTGGCAATAAAATCATTGCGGTAACCCTGGCTGCTCCATCCATCCCTTACGGCAGCTACACGTTGGCGGATGTCCTGCACCACTGCCAGCAGGTAATTGCGACGGTTGGCATCCGCTGCAAATAGTGCAACCACTTCAGCATTAGATTGATTTTTGCCAAAAATCAGGTATTCCACCGTCAGGAATCCACGTGCGTCGCGGTTGAAGTCGTTGAGATTCCAGGCGCCCTTGATCAGTACACTATCCACTTTTACCTCGCTGGCCGGGAACGTACCAATTTCCTCTATCAACCCTTTGCGCAGTCCGTCTTCTCCTGCCGGACCAAAATTGTAAGCCACGGCACGCATCCATTCCAGATAACTGGTTTTCCAGGCTTCGCGGGCTTGCATTAGCCAGGCTTCTTCCGGATTATTGGTGAGGTTATTGGCGGCTGTTTCCAGGCTTGACAGGCTAAAATCAAGCGCATTGTATGCCGGCACGATCATTTCATCTGCAAAATGCGTCAGCATGGCCTTGCGGTCGAACGAATCCGTAGGATTGCTCTTGTTGGAACCGCAGGAAAAAAGTCCAATGGACAGGCAAATCAGGAGGACAGCATAGCGTTGTTGCATAGGAAGACACAAAGTTTTATTGGAAGAAAGGAAGGGGATACGAAGACACAAAGGCGCAAAGATGTTGGGGCTTCAATCATCGTCGGAGTGACGAAAATCACCCTACCGAATGAAGTTTTTGTGCGAAGCACAAAAACTTTGTGTCTTCGCGCCTTTGCGCCTTCGTGTTAGCGCCTTTTATCGGCCCTGTTCAGCCACCCAGTTTTTCTTGAAATCTTCTATTTCATTGGTAGTAAAGCCATATTCGGCTTTGAGCAGGTTGATGATTTGGGTCAGTTTGGGCAGTTCGTTCAGCGGGTCGGTGGCGAAAAGATACGAAGTGGGTGTTGTATTAAACGGTGCATTGAGCAGGGTCAGTATCTGATCAATTTCGGCATCCGTGATTTGCTTGTAGTCTTGAGGGATGGTGCGCCATCCGTGTATGAATCCTACACATTCGCCATAGGCATGCAGGGCATTGGCAATTTGAGCATCCGTCGGATTAGTGCCGCTCATAATGGAGATAACGGAGTGACAGTAATTGATCACAGTGCCGGCGTTCACTTTTTCCCAGGTGAGGCGCAGGGCGGCCAGTGCCTCGTCGCGCTCCTGTGTATAGTCTTCGCCGGCTTTAACGGCCGCCTGAAGCTTAATGAAGGCATTTTTCATCTGGAAGTACAGGCCTGTGCCGTCGTTTTTATCCCGGCGAGCGGCGTAATTCGCCATGAATTTGTCGGGATTGGCAGCTTTGACGGCCGTTGGCGTATTGGGGAAGTCGGGGTGTGCGCCAAAGATGCTCAGCAGTTGATCTGCAGTAGCCGGGGTGATGGTTCCCTGCATGAGGGCAACAGCGTGATGGTACAGAGCCGCGCCAAACAGTCCTTTTTCAATCAGTTGCTCCGGTTCAAGGCCGTTTTCATCAAACAAATAAGCGCCGTAAGTACCTCCCTGGCCGCTTGGGGCGCCGGGCGTGTAGGTGCCGCCGCTGGCCTTGGCCAATTCATCCAACCAGCCATTGGCGCCATCGAGACGACCGGCATAATAAGCGGTAGTGATGCTTTTCAAACTTGGCGTACCGGCGTTGTAGAGTTGGGAAATGGTGTTGAAGTCCACGGTAGTACCGGGCGTGCGACCTTTTTTGATCTCTGTTACCAGTGCTTCCAGTTGGCTACGCACAGCGCTTTGGGTGGCGGTGTTGGCAGCAAAAGCAGCGCCGTCGTAGGCATCCGGAATTTGGAGCGGGGCCTTGTCTTTTTCGCCGCAGGAAGCCAGTAGGAGTAGGAGGGCTGGGAGTGCTATTTTGGAAAAGCCTGACATGGTTAGGACGTTATGGGTGAAAAAGGAGGGTTTATTGGGGGGGGGATTGGCGGCAAAGGTCTTAAGTTTATCTGGATTTATTCTGCATAGGGCAAAATTAAATGGTCAGGGGAATGTCAGAAAAAAGATAGCATCATGGCCTTACCTTTTTAATGCTTGCGGCAATAAGTGGTGAACATGACGGAAAATCGTCGTACTCCACTTAACACTTTAATGCTGTACAAACAATGAAAAACAATGCTTTTTGCTTCTGCAAAACACTTAAAAATGGGCTTTTACTCGCTTTTTTACTGCTTTTTAACCTGCTCCAGGCCCAGGATCATACCTGGTGGATTAATACTCCTGAAGGCAGGGAACAACTTCAGTTAGACAACACACAAGTTCTGGTGGATTTTTCTGAAAGTATCGATGCAGCTAAAAAAGCAAGCATCCTGGAAAAGTTTTCCAAACAACTAATCGCAACCAATTTGCTGGATCTCCCGCAATGGGATGCTACCGTATTGCCCCTCCAGGCCGGTTTATCGCAAAGAGAGGTTTACACCCTGCTCACAGACCTGAATCAAACACCCGGCATTCGGTATGGCGCTCCGTTTTTACGACATAATGATGGAACCCTGCTCGGGGTACTGGACCAAATCAATGTAGGCATTAAAAAACCTTCTGACCTATCATGGGTATCGCGTTTTTGTCGGGAAAATGGGCTTGAACTGCCCACGACAAACGAATTTGACCAAACAATTCTCAAAATAAAGGTGACCGACAATCGTATGGGTCGGGCCTTGGAGGTAGCTGAAGAACTCACCGCATCAGGCAGATTATTGTTTGCAGAAGTAAATTTCATACTTGTGATGACTCCGTTCAACACCAACGATCCTCTTCGTCCGGCGCAATGGAGTCAAACCAATACCGGAAGCTACTGGAACGGCTCCAACTGGGTAAATGTAGGTATCAGCGATGCCGATATGGATGTTACTGAAGCCTGGAGTATCACCAAAGGGACTTCCAGCATCAAAGTTGCCGTGATCGACGACGGCGTGCAAACCAACCACCCGGATTTGGCGGCAAACATGCTTTCCGGCTACGATGCGATCGGTCAGGGCACCGGGGGAAATCCAACCGGCAACGATTTGCATGGCACCGCCTGTGCAGGGATCATTGCCGCTACCGGCAACAACAACCTGGGTTTGGTGGGCAATGCTTATCAATGCAAGATTATTCCGGTGCGGGTGGGATATACTCCTCCCGGGCAAAATGTTTGGTTTTCTACTCCAGAGGGCATGGCAAACGGCATCAACTGGTCCTGGCAAACTGCCGGTGCGGCCGTATTGAGCAACTCCTGGGGCGGTGGACCATCTTCCAGTATAATCAACACGGCCATCACCAATGCTGTAGTGAACGGTCGCAACGGTAAAGGCTCACTGGTGTTCTTTGCGACGGGTAACGACGATGTTTCCTCGGTTTCCTTCCCGGCCCGTTATGCCGATGCCATCGCGGTTGGCGCATCCAACATGTGTGATACCCGCAAACGTAAAACCACTTCCTGCGACGGAGAAACCAATTGGGGCTCCAACTATGGCACAGGTATTGATGTGGTAGCGCCCGGTGTGAAAATTGTAACCACCGACCTTACCGGAGGTGCGGGAGCAAACGGGGGTGATTACAACCTGTTCTTCAACGGCACCTCCTCTGCCTGTCCGAATGCGGCGTCTGTAGGCGCTTTGATTCTTTCCGTGAACAACAACCTGACCTATGCCCAGGTACGCGCCATTCTGGAATCTACCTGCGAAAAAGTGGGTGGCTATAACTACAGCAGCAACAGCAACCAGCCCAACGGATCCTGGAACAGCGAGATGGGTTATGGTCGTGTGAATGCCAGAAACGCCTGTCAGGCGGCACAGACGCCGACCTGCTCCTCCCCTACTACCGCACAGCTGTCTGCCACTAATATCACTTCCAGCAGCGCCAAACTTAACTGCAACGTGAGCGGTGTGGAGCGCTACGACTGGGCTTATCGCCTGGTGGGTGCATCCAGCTGGACGGATCTGAGCTCTACTACTGCCAATAACGTGAGTATTAGCGGACTTCAATCGAACAAGCAATACGAGTTTAAAGCAGCAGTTCGTTGCAACGGCGGCACCTGGAGCAGCTGGTCGGCGGTCAAAACTTTCAATACTTCCAGCACAGGCGGCTCGGCCCCGGCAAATGACCCGGTATGCAATGCCAGCCCAATCACAGCCGGCAGCTCCTGCTCCAATACCAGTGGTACCACCTCCGGCGCCACGCCTACGTTTACCGACGCCTTATGCGGCACCACCAATCCAAAGGATGTGTGGTACAAATGTGTGATCCCAAGCACCGGCAAGGTGACCTTCCGCACCACCGCCGGTTCGCTCACCGATGCTGTGATGGCGGTGTTCTGGGGCAGTAGCTGCACGAGTCTGAGCTATGTGGCTTGTGAAGACGATAACAG
>JBIKUE010000171.1:0-8488 GCA_044347755.1 Saprospiraceae bacterium | reverse complement strand
TGAATTTTTTTGAGTCTGGCCTTTCAATGCCGAACCGAAAATAAGAAGCAAGAGTGTAAAAATGATGTGTTTCATGATGTAAAATATTGAATGTATGATATTTATATTTTTGTCGCTGCTGCTAACGTTTGAATGTACGATGTGCGACGCTTAGGAAGCATTTTCGCACATCCTTTGTTAGCACCCCCTCTACATTTTTATTATTTTTTGAACCAGCACCCTGTTTTTTGATCTGATTTGCAACACATATCCGCCAAGAGGCAATGTCGAAACATCAATTTTCTCATCCGATATTGGCCCCAACATAATTAGTTTGCCCGTAAGCGCAAAGATTTGATACTCTGATGGCTCATCCTCTGGCAGGTCAAGGTAAATAAAATCTGATGTTGGGTTTGGATAAGCTTTTATCTGCTCATTTACCATAAAATCCCCATTGCTTGAAACCGGGAAACAGTTGAGCGTGTCCACACACCCGTCCTTGCTGACTTTTATGAGCCAGCCCCAGTCTTTGGGCGGGTTGAGGGTTTGGCTATATCCACAGGCAATGATGCTGCCCGATGGGAGTTCGACGGCATCATATATGCGATTTTGTGCCAGACCAAATGCAGTATCTAAAAAATTCCAAATGCTATCGCCGTTGGGCGAAAGCCTGAGCAACGACCCCATGTTCAAACTTGGATACTGTGTTTGCGAGGAAAATCGAATTGACCTAGTGCCTATCATCAGATAATCAGAATTAGATAGTTTTTTGAAGTTTTGCTGAATATTGTTTGGCCTAAAATTGCCGTAGGCTTTTTCATTTATGATGTTATACTGACTGTCTCTTTCTATGAATTTCAATTTTCTTTCGAGAACATTTAATGGCGATTCAAACTGCACCTCTATAGTTGGATAAACCCATCCCCCCTGTTCCGTTCGTTGCATGCCGTATCCTACACCTATATCCGTTGTACTAAGCTGGCTTTGCAATGATGATTTGAGGTTGCCAAGGCTGTCAATGACGTAGAAGTTGCTGGTATTGTGAACCAGTTGCGGAAAGGGTGGAATGATTGTGGTAGCCCCGCCAATAACATACTCGTTGTCATTGACTTTAACGATACTGCCAAACCAGTTTTCCCGTGTCGGGTGGCCGTACAGTTTTTCCCAGAGCTTGTTGCCCTCTTTGTCGGTCTTCATCAGGAAGATATGCGAGTGGTAGTCGTTGAGCTGCTTGTCGCCCAATATGAAAAAGCCGTCTGGAACTTCGATAATTTCCTTGTAAAAATCAACCAGTGTGCCTAAGTCGTCATATTCTGAAAACCTTTGTATTTTGCCATTATTGTCATAAACTGCCAGATAGCCATTCTTGCTGTAAAAAAAAGAACCCACTCCGACATACCCTGAACCGTCTGACAGCCCGGCAAAACTGTTGGGATATACCAATGTAAAGACATCGTTCAGGCTGTCATATTCAACATTGTATTTCAATAGGTTTCCCAAAGTATCAAACGATGCAAAAAGGAGCCCATGCTTTAGGCTGTTATCGATCAAATTGCCGTAAATCGAAACTGCGTGACCTCCGTTGTATTCCAAGCTAGCGAACGCTAGTCCTGCTTGGTCAAAATCAAAAGATCTGCTAAACCCAATTTGGGCATTGGCACTTGGACAACACAATATTATGTAACAAGAAATGATGAGACTGCGCATAGCCATAAACATAGATACCCACAGGCAGCCAGTACGGTCGCCTGCGGGTATGTGGAAATGAATTATTTGCTCAACACTATTTTTCCGCTGAGGGACTTCCCTTGCGAGTGGTAGCGATAGAAGTAAATGCCTGAAGAAGTGCCGTCTGTCTGCCAAATGAGGCTGCCGCTCGCTTGCAAATCAGAGAAAACGGCCATTGTTCGCCCGTTAATGTCATATACTTGCAGAACCGCGCCCGCAGCCGTATCGGAGGGCAAAGTGAAAACAACATGGTCACTTGCTGGGTTGGGCTGGACTTTGACCGTTGAGGGAACAATGTTTGGTCTGCTTATGCCCTGTTGTCTTTCTCCCCCTCCCTGTGCGTATTTGACGTATTCCGGCGCAAAGTGCCAGCCGTGCTGGGTCAGCAAACGCCTTGCCCATCCTCTTGCCCAACCATCGCTGCCAAACGCGATAGGCTGGAGGGTTTGCAGCGCGACTTCGCCCAGGTTGTTCGGATCTTGGCCAGCAATCGCGTTGGCGATTATCTTGACATCTAGGATATCGACTTGTTTTTCAGTCGTCAGCTGATGTTTTGCGGGCATAGCGTCGAGCACGCTGTTCGCCTGCTGTACCGATCCGGACGCCAGAAAATAGGTGGCCAGCCACAGGTCTCCATCCACGCTGTTCATGTTTGCCACCCAAGTTCGAAGGCTGTCGGCATGGTAATGAACCGTATCGTACATGATATGCAGGGCTACCATGTAGGCATCATTGTCCATATTGTACTGATAGTAAGCGCGGGCTGCCAACTGTTGGTCGGTCGGGTTGGCACCGATAGTAGCATTCAGGGCCGTCAGGGTGGCTTTTTTTGCATGATAATCTGCTTTTATGCCCTCCAACTCCCCGTCTGTCCTGCAAGGTGGCTCACAATGGGCCTGAGCGCAATCGTTTTCTTTCGCTTGCAACTCTGTCACTCCGCCTTGAGTGGCCATCGGCTCTTGATTGGTGCCCAATGGGAAATAGTAATAGTTCAGCGCCGCGCCGAAGTTGGAAAAATCAATGCCCGTGTAGGAAAAACGATTGCTTGCGGCGTTGTAACCTATCCCACTTGGTATCTGTATCTCCAGACCTTGCCTAGGCCGTATGATACCGTCAGGCACAGTAAAGTCTAAGCCCGTGCCATTGACAACATTGAAATTGAAGTTGCAATCGTAATACAAGCCCCGAAAAAGAGGATCGGGCTCATTAGGCGGATTTATGAAAGCATTTTGCTGGTTGGCAAGGTTGCCGATATGTAGCCCGGTGTAAGTGTTTCGCCGTATCTGTTTGTGCAGGTCGCCCGTGTTGATGCAGATGCTGCCTATGGTAGTCACGTCATCTGGGCCAGCCACCCTCGTAAACTCATTCTCTTCGCAGGTGAAGCCGCTTACGTCCGTCTCCAAGAAGATGCCAACCGCGTCATGGGTAGGTTCGGTGGAGGGCAGGTCGCCAAGGTTGAAGTTGTTGAACAGGATGGTCGCCCCGTCCACCGACCAATTGCGAATCCCCATGAAACAGCGGTCAAAATTTGTCTGGCGAACTATGTAAGGACGATTTTTCACGCTCGTTTGCGCCTGTATGCCATATCCCAAACCACTGAACCCTGAAAATGTAAAGGAACTGGGCGGGAAGACATTGCCGTTGGGGCTGCTCGTCACAGTAAAGCCCGCATCTACAGACTGAATGCCATACCCCCAATTGTCAATGGAGTTGCCCTCAATAACCCTTTCGTTGGCGAATGCTGTCCCGGCGATGTTCACGCCGTTCACGCCCGACATGTATATGAAGGAGTTGAAAGGCGTGGTGTGGGGATAATCATTGTCTGTGACGAAAGCGCAACGGCTGAACGAGCCAAAATAGTTGCGCGGCTGATTCTGCTGTCCTGCCGGAAACTGGAAGGGCCAAAAATTGAGGTAATTGGCGAAATCAACACCGACCGTATTGTTCCTGAAAGTCGTTCCAGTACAACTGATCTGGCCACCTGCAAATGCGGAGGTAGGGCCGTACAACTTGGCGGCCGTCTGGGCATTTTCGATGACGCTACCCGTCAACCCTTCCAACCTGCCTTGCGCCCGCACACCATTTACCACATATTGCGATTGTTGTGGAATAGCAGCACTGCCTTGTACCTCCACCCCCTTCCAAGTCTGCGAACAGCCCATGCTGGTCAGCGTGCCGCTCAGGCGTACACGGGCATTGGGCCGGATTACGACCTTGCTATTATCGCCAAACCGGACGCGCACACCAGAATTGATGGTCAGCGTTGCACCACCCAAGATCGTCAAGTTTCCTTCGATCAAGAAATCGCCGTTGTTGGGGGTGTTGGCCGTTGTCCATGTGGTGTTTGTGGTGATGATTACATCTACCATGTCGGGCTGCACCAGGCAGGCTTGTAGAATAGGCGAAATGGCGATGACTTGTCGCATACGCTCGCCTTGACCAAGGGTAAATCCTGTCTTACATAATTGGCTTTGGCTGGTTGTCATAGTATTATCCATTAACGGATCGTATAGCTCATTTTGACTATCACGCCTTTGATGTGTGATTGGGTCAACAGTCATGCAAATAGAGCCTAAATTTGAAATATGCCAATAAAGATCCCCTATACAGGCAGGAGTAGAAAATCCTTGAAACCAATATTTTGGATCGGCTTTTGTATCTTTTACATAGTCACCGCAGCTTTGGCTATTAGACCCGTTGACCAGTTCACAGCACTCATCTGGATCAAAGCTAATAACGCCACAATTATTTCCCCCTGCTGGTATAGTTCCGTGATCAGTATGCCACAATCCAAGGCAATGGCCCATTTCATGTGATATCACTGGCGAATCAGCGGTGTTCCAAGGTGCTCCCTGGCCAATCAACCACATTCCCCATACCCAAAGTGATTTGCTCGGAATGTTAGCCGCAACGCCAAACCCATTTAAATTTTCAGGCGGGCCAAAGAACATGTCAATCCCATCCGAATGTTGATACAAAGGATTCTGCCAAAGATCACAATGAATATCGCTCATGTAATCCTGTGTTGAAACCAATATGTCTATTGCATCACATTCCCTAATAAAGAAAATATTGTGTGGGCTGAAATCTGCTGCCAGCCTTGCAAAAGCTCCGTCAATTACTTCATCAGGTTGCCCGCCAGAGCCATCTGGCATCCTTACAACGTGGGGGTAAACCCTAATGTAGAATGGGCCGGAAGGTGGTGGAGAGAAAAATTGAGAAATTGGGCCTATTGCTCCAGTCCCTCCTCCTCCTGTTTCGCAAAATGATTGGCTTTGCCCATGAAGGAATACTACGAAAAGCATAGAATATGCAACAGTTATTGCTGTTACTAGCTTGCCGTTTTTGTACCAATTTAGTTTTTGTAGCATGATTTATGGTTTAAAGATGAAAAAAATGAATATCTGAAAGCCGTAACGCGAGCTATTTTCCAGTCCCGAAGCGGAATTTTGTGGGCGAAGCCCCGAATTATCTGCCGCCAAACTGTCCACAAGTTTATAAATCCTCTGAAAATCAATATTTTATATATCCGGCGTCACGCTTGGCTGCCCTAGTGTCGGTGCTAACTAAGGCTTTACGCAACTCCCCATATAACCACCATTGCGTGAAAATCCGCTTTGTCGCCACTTTTTACCCAAGCCGCAGTTGCGTGAATCCAACCAATTTGAGCTGGATTCACGCAACCGGTTACCCAAAAAGTAAGAGCTGGCGATTGGTTCATTAAGCGATTTTTTAAAGCGAAAAATAGGCCGAAAACTCAAATTTCCAAATCATCCAGCGGCTTTTTATCCTGCCCTGGCCCTTTTTTAGTGGTTTGAACATACATTTCCGTGGTTTTGCTGCGTCACTTCAAAGGAGACGCTTCTTTTATACAGCATCGCATGTTACCATAAACAACATAGCCGTGGCATCATCCAAAATGCCACGGCTACACCGTTTTAAAACGCCCTTTGGGCAACAAGAATGTCACGGCTACGCCGTTTTTTGGGGTGGGTTATTTTAACCCAATACGTTCTCCTCCTCCGGATTCCTGCTGTTGAATGAGTTTGAAGGCATCCAAACCACATTCCAGGAATGACTGGTAAAATTTGGGGTCTTTCCCCTGGTCGTAGTTGGTTGGCTTGTTCAGAAGGGTTTTGCCATCATGATGCATCAGTACATAATAGGGCTGGGTAGCCAGGTTAAAATTATTCACCTGAAAAGCCGCCCATTTGGATCCAACGGTACGCAGTTTATCGCCTGTTTTTGGATCCAAAAGATAAGCAAAATCATTTTCCGGGAACAACCGGACTTTCTCGTCAACGTACAGCGAAACCACTATATAATCGTTCCGCAAACGTTCAATGATACCAGGTAGTGGCCATACTGTTTCTTCCATAGCGCGACAGTTCACACATCCATGTCCGGTGAAGTCCACAAAAATCGGTTTGTTCTCCAGCTTGGCAATGGCAATAGCCTCGTCAAAATCATGGTAACAATTCAGGTCATGCGGGCACCCGGGGCCTTTATGGCCTTTTTTGGCAGCTTCATATTTATAGCTATAGTGTACCGGTGGTGCAAGGCCACTGAGCAGGGAAAGCGAACGATATCCGACTAAACCGTAGGCTACATATGCGGCAAACAACAATGAAGCCGTTCCTACCAACAAGCGTACCGGACCCGGTTTGCTTGAATTGCCTTTCCACTTAATGATACTGAATTGGTACAAGGCCAGCGCCAAACCGCAAATGACCCAGATTACCATAAACGTTTCAAACTTCAAAAGCCCCCACTGCTCTACCATATCGGCCGTGCTCAGAAACTTGAAGGCGAACGCCAATTCAACCATGCCAAGTGTAACTTTCACATTGTCCATCCAACCTCCGGATTTGGGCAAGGAATTGAGCCAACCCGGGAACATGGCAAACATAGCAAATGGGAGGGCCATTCCAAGACCAAAGCCTAGCATGCCAATCGCTGGTTTAAGCGGAACAAACCCCAGAATTACAGCCCCTCCATTGGAGCGCGCTGCCTCAGCAAGTAAGGGGCCAACGATTGGTCCTGTGCAGGAAAAAGAGACTAAAACCAAAGTCAATGCCATGAAAAAGATCCCGATCGCGCCGCCGCGGTCAGCAAGTTTGTCACTTTTATTCACCCAGGAAGAAGGCAGTTGAATCTCGTAAAAACCAAAGAAGGAAAAAGCGAAAACTACCAGCAGTACAAACAAGCTGAGGTTGAACCACTTGTTGGTACTCATTTCATTCAACGCAGAAGCTCCAAAAATAGACGTAACCGCCGAGCCCAAGATGACGAAAATGGCCACAATGCTTAATCCGTAAATCAGAGCGTTAATGATGCCCGCCCGCCGACTCTTTGAGCGTTTAACAAAAAAACTCACCGTCATTGGGATCATGGGGAACATGCAAGGCGTGAAAAGCGCTACCAATCCGCCCAGAAAACAAAACAAAAACAAGGAAACCCAAGAGGCGTTATCGCTACTACCAATTGAGGTGTTATCTCCACAATCGCTGGCAAATTGCTCAGCGTTGATATCCGGGCGTTTGGAATAGAAAAAGCCTTTAAAATTGGGGTCGTTGGGGGCCTGAGGCTGATCAGCGGTGGCCTGAGCACGGGAGGCCACGGTATCTGAAATTGTCGGCGCCTGAGTTTCCGGAGCAGCGGTGGTGGTGTTTTCCGTTGCCGGCGTATTTGCTGCCGGAGCAGAACCACAACCTTTCAGTGCCGGAATCTGGATGGTAAAATCTTCGTCCTTAGGCGGTTTGCAATGGTCGTCGTTGCAAGCCATGAAGTTCACGTACCCGGAAATAGGTTTGGAGGGGTCTTTTACCTCTATCCGTTGGGTAAACACGGCTTTGTGTTTGAACTTGGTGAGCTGCATGTCGAACACCTTGTCGTGTACCTTAATGATGTTGCCGCTTTCTTTCGCTTTGCCGATCAGTTTGTAGTGCGGGCCTTCCTGAAAGGTAATGGAAGTGGCCACAGGGCCTTCGTCGCTCTCCAGGAATTGGGAGTAGGTGTAGTAACCTTCTTCGATGGTTCCGGTTAGGATGAGGTCAACCTGGCAATTGCCGGCGTCTTTGGCCGAGAACGACCATTTGACGGGGTTTTGAGCCCAGAGGGATACAGAAAAAACAGCTGCGAGCAGCGTTAACAAGGAGGTACGAATGCCGGTGCGCATATCTTAGATTGGAAAGGTATCAATGTTTGGCTTTACAGCCTTTGAGTTCGGGGATGGAAAAAGAAAAAGGCACTTCGCGGGGGGGAAGGCACATTTCGTCGTTACAAACCATAAAAGTGATGTATCCGGTGACCGGTTTGGAAGGGTCCAGTACCTCAATTTTTTGCGTAAGGATGGCTTTATGTTTGAACTTGGAAAGGGTCATCATGAAAACAGGGTCATAAGTCTTGACCAGTTCTCCGCTTTCCACGGCTTTATCCAGCAGTTTGAAGTGCGTGCCTGCGTCAAAACTGATCGCAGTGGCTACCGGACCGTCTTCACTTTCCAGGAATTGAGAATAGGTGCACCATCCTTCTTCCAGGTGACCGGTTAGCACCAGCTCAGCCTGGCAGTTCCCGGCATCTTTTGCTTCGAAAGTCCATTTGGCCGGATTTTGACCTGCAACTGTGAAGGCAAGTAAACAAAGAGAGGCAATGGGGATGAATAGTTTGTACATCGGCGATCAATGTTGAAATGGGTGGGGGTGTTTAAAACGGCCACAAAGTAACAGCGAAATAGCGCTTTATGCCATCATTTGGCTTTCTTTAAATGTATTTTAACCCC
>JBIKUE010000164.1:0-8866 GCA_044347755.1 Saprospiraceae bacterium | reverse complement strand
AATTTCGAACATTGAATACCGAAAGTAGAAGTGTGGCTGCGGGGCTCGCCATACTTATTTCTTCAGCACAATACATTCCACCCGGCGGTTGGCCTGGCGACCCTCTTCGGTGGTGTTATCGGCTATGGGTCGGGTTTCGCCGAATCCGCGGGCGCGGAGGTGGTCGGCTCGGATGCCTTTGATTTCCAGGTAGTCTTGTACGGATTTGGCCCGGCGCTCAGACAGCTCCTGATTAGATTCATCGGTACCGATATCATCAGTATGACCACTTATGCCGAGTACTACTTCCGGATATTTGACCAGAAAATTGACCAAAGAGTCCAGTTCCCGGCCGGCTTCCGGGCGCAAATCGGCTTTGCCGGAATCAAAGAGTACTCCTGCACTGAAGGTATATTTTTTGTCTTTCAGGAGGGCTTTTTCGATGGATTGTTGTGGGGTAGGGAGTGTTTCGGGAGTGATCGACAGGTCGTCAACACAAAGATAAGTTACCCGTTTGATCTTGTCGACGGGCGAGCCCAGGTTGGCATTTTTCTCGTTGATGCGCTGGTGAGCATCCAGTGGCAGCGAGTTGGGTGTGTTTTTGTCGGAGAAGAAATTGCCTGCGGTGAAATACTGGAAAGGCTGGTCAGGTACCAGGGAGGCTGAGAGTTTGACCCATTGGCCGTGAGATTCCAGGATATTGTTGAAATTAATTTGAGGGCGAAGTACACTTGCCGCAACCGAGGCGGGAGAAATCTCGTGTACATTAAAGGGTGCAACGGAAAAGCAAAATCCAAGGTTGCCGGCTTCCAGAGGAACTACCGGCGTTTTGGGGGTATATACCTTTGAGAGGTGGATTTTGGCAATGTTGGAATCTATTTTTACCCAGCACTCGAATTTGTATTTGCGTCCAGGTTTGAGTGGAGCTGAAAGCTGCCCTTGTACAAATTCGTGGAAATCGTTCCGCTGGCCTACGTCTTCGGCGGGCAGGTAAGTGATAATGCCCAGACATTGTTCGCCGCTGTGTACGGAAGTAAGCCATTCGCAATTTTCCGCAGCACGGAGCAGATCCGGTGTGCCTCCGGTAAATCCGGACCATGCTTTTGCCCGGCGTGGGAAATCGTAGGAGTATTGCGTGAATTCGCAGGGCACCACTACGGCATCTGGGAGTATTTGTTCGAAGGAAGGGTTGACGACCAAATTCTGGGCCATTGCGTTATAGCAACAGAAAAAAATCAGCAAGTAAATCAGGCGCATGATTGGTAAAAATAGTTTGGTTGAAAACGTACCAAATGGTTTTTACGTATGAAGAACTTGCCTGAGTTTTGTTTGGTCAATTAATATTTCATTAGCCCCAGCTGCATTAAGTAACCATTACAAATAACATTTTTACACTTTGTAAGTGTATTCTGCAGGTTTTTTACTTTAGTTCGCAGCTTCAAGTAATCCTTTGCAGGGTTGTCATCTTGTACAAGTTTTTTTTACGGATTCAGATTTGGCTTAAAACGGAGCTAAATCCTTGAATTCCTTGATTCCGTATCATATATATGAGTCCTTTTCGCTTAGGCGGTAGTGTTATAAGAAGCCACGCTTATGCAAGATCTCAAGGAAATCATTCTGCTGTTGATACAACATGGTATATATCCATTGAAAGGAGCAGATGCCAAATCCAAATTGTTGGCATTTTGGGATGGCATTGCCAAGGGTAAATTCTCCACAGATGAGGCTGCTGCCAAAGCACTTTACAATGACATAGTTGAGGGGTCCAAATGTCGGAAGTTGAAATCCGATTTTCGCGATCGGTTGTTGGATGCGGTATTGGACATTGATGGAAATCAGAAGAATAATTCTGACTATCAAAAGGCCTATTATGAGTGTCATAAACACTGGACTGTAGTACGAATACTTACGGGCCAGAATGCGAATTTAGCGGCGTTGTCAGTTGCTACACGTTGTTGAGGCAAGCTGAAAAATATGACTTTACCTTGCTGGCGATGGATATTGCCTCGTATTTGCGAACGCAATATGGGTTGAGAGAGAGTAACGACCGTAAATTCCGGGATGCGCAAGAGGTTTTTGAAAAGCATCGAAAAACCTATGATGCAGAGAATCAGGCAGAGGTTTTGTATACAAGGTTTTTGAGCAGCATGTTCACTACAAGTCTTTTCTTTTACCTATCAATAAAAATATAGAATTGGGTGAAGTCCAATATTCTTATATCTGCCTGGCCTGTTCGGAGAAAAAGTTCTCTGGAAGGCCAGGCAGCAAAACCGCTCCACTAGAACCAATTTTATGATTTAAGGGTTAAAACCTGCGAGGCTTACAGCCTTTTATACACATTAAACCTCCCCTCCCTTAAAAAACCAACCAACACAATCCCAAACTCATTTGCTGTTTCCACTGCCAAACTCGAAGGCGCACCAACTGCGCATACGCAACGGATACCAGCCATAGCCGCTTTTTGCAGCAATTCAAAACTGGCACGGCCGCTCAGCATCAGCATATGCTGATTCAACGGAATCTGGGCATGCCTAAAATAATGCCCAATTAACTTATCTAATGCATTGTGCCTGCCCACATCCTCCCGGGAGGAAAGTAAATTCCCCTCTGCATCAAACAACGCACAGGCATGAAGTCCACCCGTAGCATCAAACGTCTCCTGCGCCTGACGCAATTTCTCGGGCAAACTGTAAATCACCTCCGGCCGAACTAACCAGGGCGTTTCCGGTAACAGGCATTCAGCAGAAACAGCGGTTTTCACCGCATCCAGTGATCCTTTGCCACAGACTCCGCAGCTGGAACTGGTGTAAAAATGCCGTTCCAGTTTTTGCAAATCAAAAAGAAAATCTGGCTGCAGCGATACCATCACCAGGTTTTCATCCCAGCTTTTGACGGAAAAAACATCGGCCGCTTGCTTCACAATCCCCTCCGTGAACAAAAAGCCCACAGCAAGGTCTTCATCTGCGCCAGGCGTACGCATCGTGATGGAAATGTTTTTACTTTTTCGCTGCTTCAACGGCCCATATTCCACCCGTATCTCCAGTGGCTCTTCCACCGCCAGCAGATCAGTAGTGTCTTGAAAGGTATCGCCCTTGTATTTTCGGATTTGGACTGATTTGGTATGCATGTGTAATCACCGCTAAGTACGCAAAGGACGCAAAAACATCCAATTCCTTTTACTTTCGCGTTCTTTGCGGTGAACCCCTATGCTGAAAAAAAATGCTGCCTCCCCTCCGCATCATCCACACTCCGCAAACAATCCACCGTAAGCGGCGCTACGCTCTCCACCCGGTCAAATTTCAGAAACCGGCGAAGCGATTGTTCCCCAACAGCATGTGCCTCCCGCATCCGCACACCTGCACTTGGCTCATACACCCCAATCAACGGCTCCACCATTCTGCTTTCCGGATGTTCAAAAACCGTGGCCAGGGCTATTAGATTGCGTTGCTCCAGTAACCAATTAAGGTCTTCAGCACGTAAATAAGGATAGTCACAACCCACCACCAGCCAGGGCCCATCGTAAATCTCAAATGCTGAAAGAACGCCTCCCATTGGGCCAATATCGCCGAATAAAATATTATCTGCCAGGGTAGGGTAGGGACTAAACCAATGTTCCTGCTCAGGCTTGCAGGAAATGAACACTTCCTCGCAATAGGGTCTCAGTAAATCTTGTAAAAACAAATACTGAGGCTTGCCATGATAGTCAATCAGGCTCTTGGGCTGTCCCATTCTGGAGCTTTGTCCACCGGCAAGTATGAGTCCGTACATAAGGTAAAAGTAGCTAAAAGTTTGATTTATCCTCGTTTTAAAACCGCTCCAACAACCATTCCTTTTCCGCCAGCGCAGGCTCTGCAGCAATCCGCTCCCGAAGTGCCTGTACTTCAGCCTTGTTCATCCAATTGAGGTGGATCAATTTCTGCGTAAACCGGGCCATTTGCAGATAGTGTTGCCGATGATAGCCCAAGCCAGGCTTGCGGCGGATGTACTTGATAAAGGCCTCGAGGTGCGCATCCAGCACCTCGTACTCGTCCAGTTCGTAATAAATCTTGATGGCCATGGTTTTGGCGGCCATGTTCAGCAGCGGCTCGTGATAATTGGAATGTTGTAGCAATTCCAGGGCCTCAGGGTAAGCCTTCCAGGCAAATTTCAATCGCGCCATATTGAAACTGTAAGCACTGTCTTGGTAACGGCGTTCCAACACGTTCCGGTAATCCTGTATAAAATTTTCCGCCCAGGCGTAATCGCGCGTTTGCACGGCTGCTGCTACAATGTTGTAATAAGTAAAATGTGATAACACACCCTTGTCCAACAGATGACCTTTGATCAATCCGTCCTTGTAAAAATCCATAATATCGTGAAAGAACTGGCTATGCCCCTCATTGACCTGCCGGATGCAATAATTGATGGCGAACAGGTGCAAATCCCGCATTTCTTCAGCCCGAAAAATAAGTCCATACGTGAGTACTTCTGATTTAAACAACTGAAAAAAATGGTCGGATTCCGGAGATTCCAGCATTTTTAAACAATAATACCAGGTTGAAACAGCCGGATGCTGCAAGAAATCCGGTCGCGCAAGCAAGGCCTCAACTTCTGCCCGGAATGGCAATTCCCGGGTACTTTGAAACCTGGTTTGGTAAGCCTTGTACAAGCATAAATATCGCAGTTTTTGGGTTAACCAGATCAGATCGGCATTATCTGACAAAGCTTTAAAATAGCGCTCCTCCTCCGGATGATGCTGGGTTTGAAACCGAGCTTCTTCCCAAAGCAATTGACCGCTTCGTACAAAATAATCGCTGTTGCGCAGTGCACTGCGCTCCAAACCGGTTTTAGCCAGGTTCAGCGCATCTTCAAAATGCCGCTCAAGTCCGCGTTGCCGGTAGGCTTGTGTCATATCCGTCTCTACCGCAGCAGGTGTATTTAACCAGTGTTCCAGCGCCAGAAATTGATCCATCAGCTTCTGTAAATCGCTCATCAGCAACCGAAATGCCGTGGGCGACCAGGATTTTCCGGGACATACACGCGCAAACAGTGATTCATAATCTTTGGGCGCATTTTTGTCCAGTAAAGCCTGATACAAAAGCATCAATTCCTGACGCTGACTGAAAAAGGGGACTGTAAGAAACGGGTAAATCGCCGGCGCTCTACACCGGAGAGTGATTCAAGCGTTAGGTTGAGTTTCTGTGCTTTCATATTAATAAGGTAACTGATGTATGGTTTGGAATTTGAAAGGGGGCATTTCTCAGAAGGTTGCTTTGCCCCGTCCTTTAGGGCGGGGATTTTGAATCACAATGAGTTGGTGGGCTTTAGCCCATTCATTTTATGGGGCTAAAGCCCCTGCAATTGTCCTCATCTTTATTCCCCGCCCTAAAGGACGGGGCAATTTTAGTATCACTTCCCACATTAAAAATGTGTACTATTTTTTAAATTTCAAAAATTAAATAAATTAAAATCAATTACTTAAACAACACTTCGTCAAAAACACCTGCTACAAAAGTACAAAAATGTATTTGTTGCCCAATACACCTCTCCACACTTTTGTATCGAACTAAATGTATCTCTCATGAAAAAAGTCGGTTTGCCCTTAATTTTATGTTGTTTACTGCTGCTGGCAGGCCAAACACACGCTCAATCCCTGGTTTGTAACGACCTGGTACAAATTGCTCTTGACAACAACTGCACCTACACCATGCAACCGGAGGATATACTGGAAGGCACCATCTTTCCCAACTGCATCGTACAAGTGGATAAGGTATTGCCTTTGGGTAACGGCCCCTGGGTACCTGCCGTATTCGGCCCGGCTGATGCAGGTAAAACCTATCAGGCACGTGTAACACATTTACCATCCGGAAATAAATGCTGGGGCAGTGTAAAATTGGAAGACAAATTACCTCCTGCACTCGATTGCACCGGGGCAACCACTATAGACCTTAACGCGGCCAATCCGGCAAATATAGCTGCTATAGGACTCAACATCAATGCCTTCGAGCCTTGCGGCACTTTTACCTACTCCCCTGCCTCCTTCCAGTTTGATTGTGCCGATCTGGGGGTAAACATCGTACAACTCACCGCTACCGATGCTATTGGCAACACCTCTACCTGCCTGCACACGGTGCTGGTGTCTGGCACAGAAGCCTGCTCCCCCTGCGTGAGCCAATGCCCGGATCCGGTTACCCTCACCTATGATGAAGGCAACAACCAATTACTCCCGGAATTCCAAAACAATAACTGGGCTGCTTTCGACACATACGGCGATGCCTTGTTTAGCAGCAACTGTACCTATATTGATTCAACCTATTTCGTTGATTACCAGGTAGGTACCGCAGGACAAAACTGGTTCAACCGCCAGTGGGTGTGGGTAGATGGCGGCGGCCAATTCATCACCTGTCAGCAAATCATCAGTTTCCCTACCACCCACAAGGTGACTATCTCCGGCGAAATCTACCTGGATGGCAACGATAATTGCACCGCAGATCCAACAGATCAACGTATCAATGTCTTCCCGCTGATCCTCACCCTGCAACCTTCCGGCGCTACGCAGTCGGTTCCGGTAAATGCAAACGGCACCTACAGCACAAGCGTGGTGTTTGATGTCAATACCACCGATGCCTGGTTGAGCCTCCAACTGCCTCCCGGAGTGAACCCGGTTTGTGCTTCTGCCATCAATGTGCAGAACTCAACCATAAATCCTACGGTAGATTTTGATTTCGGTATTCAAACCAATGGCGATTGCCCCAAAATGCAGGTAGATTTGGGCGATGTGTTTCTGCGCAAATGCAGCCAAAATGCGTTTTTCATCAATTATTGCAATACCGGACTGGATACTGCATTTGGCGCCTATGTTACCCTGGATTTAGATCCATCTATCTCATTTGTAAGTGCAGATATATCACCCACAGTTTCCGGATCTGATAGTATTTACACCTTCCAGTTGGGTAATGTGCCGCCATTTTTCTGTGGCTCCTTCAGGGTTATTTCTTACGTAAGCTGTAATACAGTATTGGGCCAAACCCTTTGCAATGAAGTACAAATATTCCCGGATATACCATGCTCAGGCGCCTGGCAGGGAGCAAAAATTGAAGCAAATGCAGTGTGCGAAGGCGATTCTGTAAGCCTTACCCTGAAAAATGTAGGTATTCAGAATATGGGCTCCCAACTGAACTATATTGTGGTGGAAGATTTTATCATGTATAAAGATGGCAATTTCCAACTCAATGCCGGCGAAACCCTAAACATCAAAACCAAGGCTAACGGCGCTGCCTGGCGCATAGAAGCAGATCAGGAGCCTGGTTATCCGGAGGTTATCACGGTAATGGCTGCCATTGAAGGTTGTGGTGGTACTAACAACCCGGGCGTAATCTTGTCGCTCGGACAACCGCTGGATTCTCCTACCTCCGACGAACAATGTGGCCCCGTACTGGCTTCCTGCGACCCGAATGATAAAACCGCTATCCCAACCGGTATCACGGCAGATAATATCATCCGGGCCAACCAGCCGCTCGACTATAAAATACGTTTCCAGAATACCGGCAACGATACCGCCTTCAAGGTGGTCATTGTAGATACACTGTCTAACCTGCTCAATGCCCAAACCCTGGAAGCAGGCGCTTCCAGTCACCCGTATCGCCTGGAAATTTACCCGGGCAATATCCTGCACTTCGTGTTTGATCCCATTGCCCTGCCCGACAGCAACGTCAATGAAGTGGAATCTCACGGCTTTGTGAATTTCCGCATTCAGCAGCAGCCCGACCTGCCCGACGGAACAGTGATTGAAAACCAGGTGGCCATTTATTTTGACAAAAACGAACCTGTTTTCACCAATATAGCCTTCCATACCATCGGGTATCCGTTTATACCCAACCCGCCATTGGTTGTAACTTCCGTGCAACATAACCCAAGCTGCGCCGGATTGGCTAATGGTGAAATTGAGGTAGCCGTGAACGGTGGTATCCCTCCCTATAACTATCAATGGAGCGATCCGAACCTGCAAGGCAACTCGTTGGCCGATCTGCCTCCGGGAACCTATCAGGTGACCATCACCGACTCCTATCGCGGCGAATGGATCAACAGCTTTACCCTGGTTGCTCCTGCAGCCCTGGATGTAACGCTCAGCGCCACACCAGCCAGTAACAATGCATCCGACGGCACGGCATCGGTAACTGCCAGTGGTGGTACAGGACAGTATGTTTATCTCTGGAATACAGGTGCTACCACTGCCAATATTGGTAATTTGGAAGCAGGAGAATACACCGTAACAGCAACGGATAACAACGGTTGCACCCAAATCGGAACTGTATTCGTAGACGAGCTGGTAGCTACTGGCGAACCATTCCTGAGTGCCAACATCAAAGTTTGGCCAAACCCGGCGCATGATAAACTCACCATTGAGTTGAAACAAGCGCTTCCGGAACTGCTCAGCATGGATATACTTGCCGCCGATGGTCGGGTACTTCAACGTTTCCAGGCCAGTCAATTGCAGCCCGTTATGCAACTGGAACTTGGGAAGGATACGCCTTCAGGGCTTTTGCTCATCGTATTCCACGCCCGCAATGGTTCAGTGGCCACAGAAAAAGTGTTTAGAACGCAGGTAGAACGCAAATAGAACGCAAATAGAACGCGGATTTTTTTGGAACGCGGATGACGCGGATGACGCGGATTTTCATGCTGCCTTCGGCAGCCTTTTTTAGGATAGCTTGAGATTTTAACTTCAGTTAATCACAAAATTGCCGAAGGCAATTTTAAAAATCCGCGTCATCCGCGTTTCAAAAAAATCCGCGTCACCCGCGTCATCCGCGTTCCAAAAAAATCCGCGTCACCCGCGTCATCCGCGTTCCAAAAAAATCCGCGTCACCCGCGTCATCCGCGTTCCAAAAAAATCCGCGTCACCCGC
>JBIKUE010000100.1:0-17608 GCA_044347755.1 Saprospiraceae bacterium | reverse complement strand
CGAAGGCACGAAGGCACGAAGGCACGAAGGCACGAAGGCACGAAGGCACGAAGGCACGAAGGCACGAAGGCACGAAGGCACGAAGGCACGAAGGCACGAAGGCACGAAGGCACGAAGGGTTTATTTGGCTTTGCCAAATAAACCCTTCTTTTACTTTTAAAGTGAGTGGCCGTTGGCCACGCCTTTGTGTCTTTGATCCTTTGCGCCTTCGTGTTTTTGCGCCTTCGTGTTTTTTCGCGCCTTCTCAATTCATTAAGACATCCACGATCTCTTTCCGGAAATCATAGAATTGTTGTCTTAGCTCACTCTTGGCATCGGTACCATAGTTAATCAGATACACCAGGGTATAATCCTGATTGGGGAACCAGAACATATCAGCGGTATAGCCCAAATCCCGGCCCCGGTGTCCGTAGGCAAACTGATCCGGTGCGCGCTCCAAAAAGTCTTTGAAAATGCCCAAACCCAACCGTTTATTCGTAGTGCCTTCCGGCTCACCGAAGGTAAGCATCTGATCCAGTGTTTCCGGCATCAGCAGTGTTTTATCCCGCACTAATGCTTCTATAAACACTTGTAAATCAAACACATTGGCATACAGTCCGCCATAGCCGTTTCCACTTCCGGTATTGAAATTAGTGACATTTACGATGGTCTGGTTATTATACAGATCGAAATATCCTTGTGCCACGGTAGCAGGCAACTCATCATGCCAGTAATAATAGCTCTGACTCAAAGCCAAAGGAGTGATCACCTTTTCCCGCAGCAAATCGCTGTGATCCTGTCCGGTTGCTTTTTCGATTATCATTACCAACAACAGGAAGTTGGTATTGGAATAAGACACGCCTCCACCAGGAGCAAATTCCGGATCATCACCGTACACAAATTCCAATAATTCTTCCGGTGTCCACTTCCGGGCCGGGTTATTCAACACCGCAAGGTAAAACCCGCTGTCTTCGATCACGTCCACAATACCAGTGGTGTGATTCAACAACTGCCGAACTGTACTTCCTCTGGCATTTTTCAGTTTATCCAGCACTTTTTCCGGCAGCCATTTGGTCAATGGATCATCCAGACCAAATTTGCCCTCTTCTACCATCTTCAGTACCAAAGCAGCAATAAAGGTTTTGGTGATACTGGCCGCTTTGGATACCGTACAGGGCGACATATCGATATTTTTCGAAATATCTGCTTTGCCGGCGGCTCCTGTCCACACACCGTTTTGGTCGCGAATCAGGATGGAGATTCCCGGAAGCCCATTGGCGGTATATTTATCCACTACTGCCTGATAAGCCGCAGCCTTGGGGTGGGTATTTCCTGTTGGGATATTCGTACAGGCTTCCGTATGACCGATTTCTACTTTCTGACAAGCATTTGGCAATAAAAGCACCAATAAGCCAAACAGGGCGGTTGCATATTTTTTCATGGGAATTACTTTTTAAACATGGAAAACGGCACCCCAACCCCCACATGAAGCAAGGTATTAGGCATTAAAGGCACGTAGGATTTCACAAAAGGCATTTGCATATAAAACTGGTAATCCACAAAAAACCGTAAGGGATTCGCAGCCTTTTGTTGGGTATAACTAATGCCTAATGCTACTCCTGCCATTGCTTGTGGACGCCCCAGATTAGTTTTCTTTTCATACTGCCCATCCTTTAACTTGAAAATCTCAGTGTCAGGAATAGCATGCAGATATCCTGCACCAAGCCTGAATTCTGCTGCGGTGCCTTTCCAGATGGCGCGCCGATACCCGGCTTCTGAATACAATTGGACGGTGCTTTGCACATACTGATGATAGGAAAATCCCAGTTTAGCGGTTTGAAACCATTGGTTGGCAGGATGACTGTTATATCGGAATTCAGCACCTGCAGTCCCCCCAATGTGTACCGGTGTAGAGAAAAACTGCCCTACAGGCAATTGGGTTGCTGCATTAAATACCGAAAGTACTGCATACCGGGGCTTGGAACTTTGCTGGGCAGCACATTCTAAAGTGCTTAGCAAGCCTAAAGCCAGCAATATTCCGGCAAAGACAAGTTTGAATGAATGTTTCATCTTTTCAAAAGCAATACAATCGTTTAATTAATCAATCCTCATGCTCTCGCCCAACACCAGGCTGTTTCCTTGGAGCCTCACGGCTATAGAATTCACGAACCCAGGCAATCATTTGAGGTTGTGTCATCTGATCGGCACCTTCTACACCTACCACTTTCGGTGCATGGTGCTGTTTTTCCAGCAAATTTTCCAGTCCAAATTTAGCCTCGGATGGTCCGAAAACAACCAATTCTTCGGTTGAAGGATGAAGATGCTTCAAGATAGCTTCGAAATAATGTTTTTCTTCATGGTGGCGGCGCTCCTGTATGCTCCGCTGATTATCGCCGCCTTGTGGCCCCCAGGGTGTTTTACTGCGGGTACCACCCACTGCAGCACTCTCTTCAATTTCTGAAGAAACATGATCCACGATAATTTCTCCATCTGCGGCAGCAGGGAGATTAATGATCCATGCATTACGCAGATCAAGCCAGATTCCGGTTTGCTTTTTCATACTATTTTTATTTAGTGAACTTAGAAGAATGGATTGGAGTGATTAGACTTCCTCGGAATTAATTCTGTATACTATTTATTAATTCCTTCCGATTTTGCCCGCCTTGGGAAGCGCACCGCTTCTACCCTTGGACGGAGCATTTTGAATGTTTTTTTGGATTGTCTTGGGGATGACTTTGGGGATGTTTTTTATGACAGGTCTTACCTGCTCCCATTTTATTCTGTGATAGTCTCTGGCAGCATCGGGTGTGCCCGGGATGATTCCTTCAGATGGACGTTTTATCCGTGGTATCTTTAATTCCGGCGCGGAGTCTGTGCGAGGTCGTTTGGTTCCTGGCGCCTGCGCAGGCTCTGGTTTTGCAGGTGCTTTAGAGGGCGCCCATTGCCTATCCTTTACTCTTTTATCTATTGTTTCCCGCTGAATTTCCGTAGCCGCTTTTTCTCTGGATTGTTTGATATCCGGGTATTTTTTGGTGTTTTGATCTAAAAACGCCTCCTTATCCAGAGCCTTCTCAGGGTTCCGGGTATTCTGATTTTTCCAATCCTGCTCAAAGCGTCCAAAATCCTTCAAACGTTCAGGCAACCTGCCTTTATCGGAAATAAAGTCATCTGAAATGACCGTTCTATTGCGTTCGTGCCAATCCCTCACGCCGGTGGATATGGTGGTTCCGGAGCGTCGGTATCCATAATAGTGGTTGACAAAATGGGTAGACAGATGATTGTAATACACATGGTGGTAAGGCACATCAAAATACCAGTGCATGAAGTAATAGGACGGCATATATACCACAACTACTTGCCCCGGATAAAACCGGCAACCCCAATCCCACCACCAGGGATACGGGTGCCAGCGTGGATAAGGCTCCCACCAAGGGTAACCATACCAGTATGGGTAGGGCTCGTAGTAATGAAAAACCGCAGCCGGCTCGTCTTCTTCCGTGTAATACCCTTCGTCGGCATACAAATCATCTGATGTTTGGCTGATATAACCGGAAGCTTTGGCATATTCCTGAGCAGCAGCTTGTAATTCGGCCTGCGCCGCAGGGTCGTTTTCAATGGATTTTTGCCAATTTGCCAGTTCTTCTGCATGGTTTCTCGCAACAACAACATTTAGTGAATCCATCTGCCGGATTACCCAATCCGGATTGTCGCGATAAGTCTCTCCCACCAGAATGGTGAACCGCAAGTCCTCATTTAATAACTCCAGCACCTCAGGCAATTTAAGCAGATGCTCAAACGACTTGCGGGTAGAGGTTGCATACCTGGAAATCAAGCGATCAAAAGCGGCATCGGTGGTGCGGGTTAATTGCTGGATTTGTGTCAATGTAGCCATTTGTCGGGTAGCTACTCCAAAGGCATCTCCCTGTTTGGATTCAGGTAACACTTCCAAATCCTTGCGCATAGCCTGTGCATCCTCCTGATGCAACACCAAACGTTCCATTAAGCCGGGATAGCGACTTAAGTCATAAAACACATCCTGTGTACTTCTGGGAAAATCCTCTATAAGGTTTTGAAACGCTGTGCTGGTGCGCGTTTTCATATCCTGCAATTTGATCAATACCTCTGGATGCCGTGTAGCGTCCAAAATGGCCAGCCTTGTTTCTGGAGGATACAACACCAAAGCTTCTATTGATTTTTTGTTTTCCTCGGCAAGATCTTTTAACAAGGCCTGATCTGATTGGGCATTGGTTGTATAAGGAATAGCACTACAAGCCAACCATAAACTGAAAATAATAAAATCACGAAAGTTCATTTTAATGCTGTTTTATGAAACAAAGTTGCACCTTTTTAAATCCGGTCCGCAACAATCAAAATCACCCTTGGCTATGATTTTTTTCCGGATTACATTTGCCCAAGGATGATCCAACCATATGCTATTGGTGTAGATATCGGTGGTTCGCATATTAGTTGCTCCGCTGTTCACATAAAAGAAGGCCGTCTGGTGAAAGCCACTCAGGCCCGGGCAGAGTATCACCATGAGGCTTCTGCCGACCAGATTTTCCAAAGCTGGGCCAAAGCGTTGAATGAAACGCTTAGTTACATCCAACCGGATGAACTGGCCGGAATAGGGTTCGCTATCCCCGGACCTTTTGATTATGCCAGGGGTATCTCGGAAATGCAACATAAATTCAAGAATTTGTACGGCTTGCACATTCCTACTCACCTGCAGCCATTATTGAAGTCAGACAAGCCTGTACCAATGCGTTTTCTAAACGATGCCAGTGCATTTACCGTTGGAGAGGCCTGGTTAGGAGAAGGTAAATCCTATCGAAGCGTGGTAGCGATCACCCTTGGAACAGGATTCGGATCGGCGTTCACCTTAGACGGTGTACCTGTAGTGAGTGGTCCAAGTGTGCCTAAAGAGGGATGTTTGTGGCACCTGCCCTTTTTAGACGGTGTTGCCGACGATTATATTTCAACGCGATGGTTTGTTAATACTTATGCCGCTCATACCGGAGAAACGGTATCCGGAGTGCGTGAACTGATAGAACGAGTAGAACAGGACCCTTACGTCCAGAAACTGTTTGACACCTTTGGAAAAAACCTCGCTTCATGCCTGAGCGGGCCATTAAAGCAATTCCAGGCAGAAGTTCTGATCATCGGCGGCAATATTGCCCATTCCTTTCAACATTTCCGGGGCACGCTGGAACAAGGGTTGCAAGAAGCACAGGTAACAACGCATGTCCGGCTTTCTCAATTAAAGGAAAATGCGGCGCTTATAGGAAGCGCCCGGCTCCTGGACGATTCCTTTTGGCAAAAAGTATCTGCAGAATTGCCTGAAATTTAGCATACTATCCCACTCCTTTACCCGGCTTGGGTGCTTCTAACGGCATATTGCACTTGGGGCACCTGTCACCTTTATGCCCCTTTTGGTCAGGGTGCATAGGGCAAATCCAAGGCTGCACAGGTTGTTCCATGGGAGTACCGCATTTAGGGCATTTCCCACTTACTTTACTCGTACATTCCCGGTGTACGGGGCAGCAAAATATAGCAGGCTCGTGCGACACCTTCATTTTATTCTGACATTTGGCACAGCGATCCCCTTTGAATCCGGTTACTTCAGGATGGTTTGGGCAAGCATAACTGCTATCTTCTGCGTATAATTTGCGAGACGAATTGCAATCGGTAAAAAGCATAAAGCCGCCAAAACTCAACATGAATAAAAGAAATACACCTTTTTTCATGGCATTCAATTTTGCTGCAAATTGCAGCTGGCGCCGACTGTCTAAAAATGATCCAGATCATACCCGATACTGATTTCATGGTTCAATATCCTGCCTGACGGAAGAATCGTTGTTTGCTGAATTCCACCAAAACCGCATACAGAAAGGTAATGGAAAGGAGGAATAGCAACAGTCGCACAGGCAACGGCTCCAAGCCAAACAAGGCTCCGGGTGCAACGTATGGTAACAACAGGGTTGCCGTTGCCGTAAATAAGCTTGTCGCGAGCAGCCATCCTGAAGGCCGGCTTTTGAACACAGGGCGATAGGTGCGGATCAGGAGCAACACCACAATTTCGGTCAAAACCGACTCCACGAACCACCCGGTCTGAAATTGCTTTTCTCCGGTGTGAAAGATCCAGAGCAAGCACCCGAATGTGAGATAGTCGAACACTGAACTTTGAATACCAAACCAGATCATAAAACGCCGGATGAGTTTAATATCCCACTTTTTAGGGGATTTCAATTGTTCTTCATCCACCCGATCTGACGCAATGGTCAGGGCGGGAATATCCGAAAGCAGATTGATCAACAGGATTTGAACCGGCAGGAGGGGCATCCATCGCAAAAAAAGGGAAATTCCTGAAAGGCTGAACATGTTTCCAAAATTGGCGCTGGTGGTAATGAAAATATACTTCAACGTATTTAGATAGGTTTTTCGCCCGTCCAGAATACCCTGATGCAACACTTCAAGCTTTTTTTCCAGCAAAACAATATCTGCCGCCGCCTTGGCAACATCCACAGCAGTATCCACGGAAACCCCTACATCGGCGGCCTTCAAGGCGGGGGCATCATTGATTCCGTCGCCCAAATAGCCTACCACCTTGCCTCCTGATCGCAAGGCTCGGATGAGCCGCTCCTTTTGTTGGGGGTCGATTTCCGCAAACAGGTGACAATGCCGGGCTTTACGGGCCAAAGCCTGATCGGAAAGCTGCTGTATCTCCTCTCCTGTCATCATACCCTCACAGGAAATCCCGATTTCCACGGCCAGGTGCTTGGCCGCCAGGCGGTTATCCCCGGTAATGATTTTGAGGGTGACGCCCAACTCTTCCAGTTGATGGATCGACCTGGCGACCCCGGGTTTGGGTGGATCCTCCAGCAAAAGGAACCCGGAAAAGATCATGTCATTTTCGTCATCCCGATTGATTACAGGATCTCCGGTAACATTTTTCCAGGCCACTCCAATGATCCGGAAACCGGAGGCACTTTGTTGCTCAAATTGCTGCAGGATGGACGCCCGAATGTCGGGACCCATACTTTCTACTTTGCCCTCCTCCGTTTCAGCAAAGTTGCACACCTCCAAAATGCCGGAAAGCGCGCCTTTGGTCACCATCCATTCTTCTTGTCCGGTTTTCACCACAATGCTGAGCCGTTTTCGCTGGAAATCATAAGGGACCTCATCCTTTTTAATATAGGTATTCAGAGAGGGCATTCCCGTCAATTTTCGGATGGCTTCGTCCATGGGATTGGTAAACCCTGATTCAAAGGATGCATTCAGCCAGGCCAGTAACCGAACTCTGTCGCTATGCGAACCATGGATACCGATCGTTCCGGCTACCCTCGCCTCCCCGGTAGTCAGGGTGCCTGTTTTGTCGGAACAAAGAATTTCAACCGCTCCAAGGTTCTGAATGGCTTCCAGCTTTTTTACAATAACCTTGCTCTTCGCCATGCGGATAGCGCCGGCGGACAGCGTTGCGATCATAATGGCAGGCAGAAGTTCGGGAGCAAGCCCGACAGCCAGGGCAATGGAAAACAGTATACTCGAAATGATAGGCTTGCCCAGCAACAGATTAAAGATCAGCATACCAGCCGACAGCATAAACGTCAGGCGAAGCAGAAGATACCCAAAACTCCTGATCCCGGTCTGGAAAGCAGATTCCGGTTCTCCCTGTGACAATTCTTGACTAATCTGACCTATTTCAGACTCCGGTCCGGTGCAAACAGCAACCGCCCTGGCCGTGCCGCTCATGATGCTGGTGCCTTCGAACAAGGTATTCGTTCGCCTGTTGACCGGCGTATCCTCCGCTACCTGGCCAGGCTCTTTTTCTACCGGGAACGATTCTCCCGTCAATACCGATTCGTTTACGTGCAAATCTGTCGCCTCCAGCATCAGACAATCTGCGGGCACAATATCTCCGGCAGAAAATATTATAATATCTCCCGGTACCACCTCATTGCTGACGATCTTTACCGGTTTGCCGTCGCGAATGACCGTACAATGCACCTGCATCAGGTTCCTGAGCTTTTCCACCGCTTTACCTGCTCGATACTCTTGCCAGAATCCGATCATTCCCGTCAACAATAAAATAGTCAGCAGAATGAACGAATCGCTCCAATTGCCCATCACAGAAGACATCAGGGCTGCAAATGCCAGCAGCAATACGAGCGGGGAACTAAACTGCCGAACAAATAGCAAAAACGCCTGCCACCATTCCGGACGGATGCGCTCATTGAGCTTGCGTCTGGCCAAAGACCTGGCCGCCTGCGAGGATCCAAGTCCATCACTGGCAGAAGATCTAAGGTCCTTTAGAACCGTCTCTGAAGGTAAATGCCAAAAGGAAGCATTCATAAAAAGTTACCAGATTAAAACTCCAGTGTAGGGTTTGTGGATGTATCAACCGGATTTTTGATAATAATTTCTAACAATGGGTAAACAACTAAATAACACGATCATCCCACCCCAACTAAACATCAATGGCTGCAAAAAAAAGTAAGGAACCATGGTAATCTGAACTAAGATCCAGATCATCAGGCATATTCCACAGGCTACCGAAAGTACCCATGCCCAGTGCATGTCCCGAAAGGGATTCAGGCGATCCAGGCAGGTCCAAACTGGTTGTTTCCATAATCCAAACCAGGCTAAAAGCGGAAAGACACCAATACATACTGTCAATATCAGTCCTGGAAAAAAATAGTCAGAGAAGGGAGTCTGAGCTAATTGCCCGGGAGGAAAACCAACTCCTGTACCACTTGGGTTCATCATCATACTCAATCCGGGCGGTAAAGCGGCAATTCCCAAACCGAACAACAACGCCTTCAGTATCCATAGCGGAAATGGATGCGTTTTTGAAAGATGTTTTTCCATGTTCAAAAATATTTAAGGGCAAATATCACTACCGTTTTTCCATTAAATAATGGCCGGGATCATTGCGACCAATGATTTGGTGAGTCAATGGTTACAAAACCGGCTGAGCCCAAGATCATCGTTCCAATTGACCTCTATCATATTATTTACTATCTTTTAACTTGAGCTTTGTCTCATCAACAAATAAAATCAACATTATTATGAAACTCATTAAAGTCTTTTTGCTTGTCTTACTTGCCGGCAGTTTTAGCCAGTCAGCCTTTGGTCAATTTACCGATCGGGGGCGATTTATGCTGGGGTCGGCAGTGGGCTTTGCCACCAACTCATCCAAAACATCCTTTAGTACGCCCGGTACAGAAGGTGAAGAGCCTCAGAATACGCAATGGAACGTGTCGCCATACATTGGCTATTTCCTGTTCGATAACTTCACATTAGGGATAGGCTTGGATTACACTTCCAGCAGCGAAACTCGTGCCGGACAGGAAAAAACCAAGGATAGCGACTTGCTGTTTGGCCCTTTCACTCGGTATTATATTCCGTTTAGCGACAAGGCCTTGTTTCTGCAGGCTAACTTCGGGTTTGGTAATTCTTCAGATAACCTGACGGTTAATGGCGCTAATCAGAACATCAACACCAATATACTGGCCTTTGGTGTTGGCCCTGGCTTCACCATTTTCTCCAACGATGGTATTGGCTTGGAAGCATTGGTTAAATATAACTACGCCAAGAGCCAGTTTGACTTGGACATTGCTGGTGTCAAAACCACCACAACCACCAAAACAAATCAGATTGCACTGTCGCTGGGTCTGCAAATCTATTTTGCAGGTTTGAAGCGATAGTACACAGGGCGGAAAAGTAAAAGAGGGTGTCTTAAAAGTAATTTTTACCGCAGAGGCAGAGAGGTGCAGAGGTATAAACAGTTGATTTATAAGTTCTCTGTGTCTCTCCGTCTCTGCGGTAAAAATAAAAAAGCGACTTGTGAGACAGCCTCTTTTACTTTTCAGACTCTAGGATGAAACTCCTTGTGGTAAATATGCAAGAGCATAATAAACAATGAAATAAGGATAGGGCCAAAGACAAACCCGATAAAACCAAAAAGTTGCAAGCCGGCTATTACCCCGAATAAGGTGATCATAGGATGCGTTTGATTGATGGTTTTCAAAAACCACATACGTGCTATATTATCTACTGAACCCACAACTATGAAGCCGTATAAAACAATCAGAATGGCCTTCCCTTCTTCGCCATTTGCCAGCAGTAAAAGCCCAAGGGGGATATAGGCCAAAGACACCCCAACTACCGGCATCATCCCTGAAACGAACGTTACGGCAAACCACAACCAGGGATCTGGAACATCAGCCAGCCAATAGATCAAAAAACCAGCCAGCCCCTGCACCACTCCCATTAAAGGGATACCCAGTGCATTAGCCCAAACCATATCGTTCAGATGCTTACGTACAAAGAGTACATTTTCGGGCCGTAGTGGCATCCAGTCAAAAAATGACTGTTCCATCTTTTTGCCTTCCGTAAGCATGAACCAGAGGATAAAATACATGACTACAAACAAACCCAAACCACTGACAGTGGCACTTAATATATGTTGAACCTGATGTACAGCCCAATCACTGATGCTTTTCAGGTTTTCGGGGGTCAGCAGGGATACTTGATACTGCGCCTCAATTTTCTTAACTACATTCTGGATATTCAGCAAAAGGGTATCTGAATTTTGAAAAAGGGAAACAATTCTGGTACTCAATAAGGAAAAAACCCAATTAAATGGAAGGAGAATGGTAATAAAAGATAAGAGCATCAGCACAATGACCGAAGCCTTGTTATTCCACCTCCTCTTCTCCGTCAGGTAAAAAAGCGGAGTTCGCAACAATACATAAAGGGTGTAGGCGCCCAGGAATGCTGGCACAAAAAAATATAGATTCAAAAATAAAACCCCGAAAATTCCGGCAATAAGCAGGATCAGAAAAATTTGCCGCACAGGGGTAGCAGGTAGCTGATTCATGCTGCGAAAGGTACATCTAACTTTTGTTCTTGCACCTTTCTATTGGTAAAAGCTATATACTAAACTCCTTAAAACGTTCTTCTGCCGCCCGGTCGAGCGCTTCACGGTCGTCTGGGTGTGCAATGTCAATCAATGCTTTGGCGCGTTCCCGGAGATTTTTACCGAACAAGAATACCGAACCATATTCCGTAACCACATAGTGTACATGTGCGCGGGTAGTTACCACCCCTGCTCCTTGTTTGAGCAGCGGAACAATCCTTGGTATGCCTTTGGCGGTTCTGGAAGTAAGCGCGATAATGGGTTTTCCACCTTCCGACAATGCCGCAGCTCTGATAAAATCCATTTGACCGCCTACCCCGGAGAAATGGTATGTGCCAATAGAATCCGCACATACCTGGCCTGTGAAATCAATTTCAATGGCACTATTGATGGCTACTACCCGTTTGTTGCGGCGAATAACTGAGGTATCGTTGACGTAATCCACATCCAGGAAAGCTACTGAAGGATTATCATCTACAAAATCATACAGTTTCCTGGTACCCAGCGCAAAGGCTGTTACGGTTTTGCCGGGATGAATTTTTTTATATTTATTCGTAACAACGCCTTTTTGGATCAAATCAACCAATCCATCCGAGAACATTTCCGTGTGAACTCCCAGGTCTTTATGATTCCCTAGGCTTCGCAAAACCGCATCAGGGATAGAGCCTATGCCCATTTGCAGCGTGCAGCGGTCATCCACAAGGGCCGCCACCTGATGACCAATTTGCAGTTCTGCCTCACCCACCGATTCTCCAAAATGGGCTTCATGAAGCTCAGACTGATGATGCACCATGGCGTGAATCCGACTTACGTGTATCATTCCATCACCGTGGGTACGCGGCACCCGGGGATTAACCTGGGCAATCACATACGTGGCGGCATTGACGGCCGATCGAGCCACGTCTACGGATACGCCTAAGGAACAGAACCCATGTTTATCAGGTTCTGAAACCATGATCATGGCTACATCAAGGGGCATAATCCTGCGCTTAAACAGTTCGGGAATCTCACTTAAAAAAACCGGCACATAATCCGCCCTTCCCTGGTTAACCGCTTCACGAATACTACCGGAAACGAACAACGAATTATATCGAAAATGCGGATGAAATTCGGGCTTGTCTACCACAGCATCTCCATACAGACTGATGGAGATCAGTTCTACGTCTTTGAGCCTGGAGGCTTGTTCCGATAATTTTTGCAATAAATAGGTAGGGCTACAGGCACTTCCGTGTACAAATACTCGATGGCCCGACTGAATAGTTTTTAACGCCTCCTCGGCAGAAACATAGGTCATGGATCAATTTA
This sequence comes from Saprospiraceae bacterium, assembly GCA_044347755.1. Lineage (GTDB taxonomy): Bacteria > Bacteroidota > Bacteroidia > Chitinophagales > Saprospiraceae > M3007. The sequence goes on along the minus strand of JBIKUE010000100.1, from coordinate 5,406 downwards.
AAAACTCCCGGATATGCATGCCCGGAGAATCAACTGCAAAGCTAATGCAAGCCCCATACAAAACGACGGCAATAGTTGGTCTTCCGAAAAATTAACACATGATGTTTACCAAAACAATCTGGCGTTGCCCCGGGCATCATACCGGAACAACGCCAGATCATTTTTTGCTCATCCCCCCCCTGGTTGTGGTGAAAATCAGGGTATTACTGATCGTTCAAATCCCGAAAATATCCACCATACCTTTTATGGCGCTCAACGCACCCACGCTGGTGAGTACGTACATTGGCACTGCAAGGTCAGCGCCGGCCAGGTAAAGGACGAAATTTAACCCGAAACTAAACACCAGCAATGCGGCTCCGCCAAGTACCCATTTCAGGCCCCGCTGCTGGCGGCGTTGTTGGCGGATTTTGGCCTCCTGATCTACCACCGGTATATTTTGTTCCAGCGTAGTTTCAACAGAGGGATTGTCTTGATTTACATTGAACATGGGCTCCATATTTCACAACTTTATTTGTGAAGAATACAATTTTACCATGCAACAATAAGGAATACAGTTTTGTTTTACAAATATTTATCGTTTTTTTTCAAAAGAACAACATCCCCCTACTTTAATTTCAAAACCATCTTGTAATTAACAACCTGACAATCAACCCCATAAACCCCATAAACCCATAAACCTATCATTCCTCAATCTTCCCTTGCTTAAACTCCACCCAAAAGGTACTTCCTTCCTCCACCTTACTTTTGAATCCAACGCTACCACCCATCATTTCTGCATATCTCTGTACAATATACAACCCAAGGCCCGTACCCTGAGTTGTATTCGCTGCATTGCTGGCGCGGAAAAAGCGATCAAACAAGTGTTTTTGCTCTACATCCGGTATCCCCATCCCCTGATCTGTAACACTAATTCTCACAGTATCCCCCTGAATGGATGTTTCTACCAGGATTGGTTCCCCTTCAGGCGAATATTTAATGGCATTGGAAATTAGGTTGATCAGAATATTCTTGGCCAGATTACAATCCAATATCACCTCGTTATTCCCTTCATGTTTGTGTTCAAAAGTTTGGCCTGTTTTGAACAGATTTTTCAAAGACTCAAATACCTCCTGAACGCAATGCTCTATATTAGACCTTTCTGCTTTGACCGTTACCTTGCCATCTTCAAGTCGGCCGAGCGAAAGAAATTCGGTCAAAATGGAGTTTAGTCCGTTTACCGCATTTTTAATCCGGTCTGTATGTTTTTTTACATTAGGGAAATCCATCCGCTCAGCATATTGGGCTGCAAGCCCTGCCGAGGATAATACCGAGGTAAGCGGGGTGCGAAATTCATGGGAAGCCATACTCACAAACCGACTTTTCAGTTCACCAAGCTCCCGTTCTTTTTCCAGGGCCACGCCCAATTCATTTTTAGCCTGTTCCAATTCTGCCGTTCTTGCCTGCACTTTTGATTCAAGGCCTTCATTCAACTCCTGCAATGCGTCAGTAAGCAGGGCCAATTCCTGCTTTTGCTTTAGGATGGAGTTTTCGTAATTCTTTCTGTAAGTATTGTCAATCACAAACGCCATAACAAACATTCCTTCCGGGCTTTGGAAAGGACTAAGACTTACTTCTACCGGTAAGTCGGTACCGTTCTTTTTCCTGCCAAAAAGCTCCAGGCCAATGCCCATGCTTCTGGCATGTGGCGATTGCTGATACTGCTCCCTGGATACTTTGTGTTTATCCCTAAGATTTGAAGGAATCAACACTTCAATTTTCTGACCAATAAGTTCGCCTGAGTCATAACCAAACAGGGCTTCTATTGCCGGATTGGCCATTACCAATCTCCCATTTTTATCCACCAGCAAAATGCCATTGGTGGCGAATTGGAAAAGCGCCTTGAAGCGTTCTTCTTTTTGGCGTTCCTGCTCTCTAAGGGTAATAAACCGGACAACAAAATAAGCGGCAGCCCAAAAACTGATAACCGGTGGGATACGCTCAAGCCACATTTGCTCCAGAGGCATTTCCGTTGGTTTTACCACTGCACCAATAATAGTCAGGGTAGTTGTTACTACCGCCAGTAACAAAACATCACTTTTTTCGCGGAAAGAAATAGCCAGAAAGTGCGCCAATAAATAAGCAAATACGATATCAAACTGGCGAGGCAACATTAAGTCGGCAATAAACACGCCCGCCACCAACAGCCAGATAAACCTCGTTAAATTGGCATCCGTTTTAAAGGTAATCATGGGGCTAAGGTAGTACATAACACTGATTTCATCCCTGATAGCCTCACAGGGTTTGCGTTACCCTTTTAAAATTTTCCGGGCGGCCCAATTACTCAGTCCAACGCTAAACAGTACCATGGAAACCGAACTGATTGGCATAAGTACAGCCGCTACAAAAGGAGAGAGATTTCCACTAACGCCAAAACTTAAACCTATCGCATTGTATGTAAGCGCTACGATGTAGGATAAATTGACAATTTTAACCCCTGATTTAGCAAACTCCACCAGTTGAGGAAGGCGGGAGAATTCGTCGGCATGTAAAATGGCATCACAGGCAGGAGTAAAATTATTCGTATTTTCTGCTACAACTATACCTAATTCACTTTGTCGTAAAGCACCTGCATCGTTTAATCCATCACCGAGCATCATCACTTTATGCTCGTTTTGTTGCAGGTTTTTCACAAAGTCGAGTTTATCCTGAGGCCCCCGGTTGAACAACATCGAGTTTTTATCCGGGAAAAAGGACGATAATGCCACGGCCTCCCGGTCCTGATCACCTGAAAGCAGGAATAATTCAGCGGGTTTGTTTTTGTCGTTATGATGGCCTCCATTCCGAAAATAGGACAACACATTGGCTAGGCCTTCCCGGTAGGTATTTTTCACTTCAAAATGGCCCAAATATTTGCCATCCACAGCCACATAAACAGCACCATTAAGCCCTTTTACCGCGTCCTTTCCATGGTCTAAACCCAGGAATTCACGAGATCCGATTTTCCATATCCGGCCTTTCACTTTGCCTCTAATGCCAAGTCCGGCTATTTCTTCATAAGCTTCAGGGCTTTCTACTGGCACATCCAGAAATTTTTCGTAAATCTTACGGCTTAAAGGGTGTGAGGAGTGGCGAACCAAAGAACTAATTGCCACCTTATCTGACAAGTCCAGGTTACTTCCCACAAAATTCATCTCCTGCTGTGCAACATTCGTGATCGTGCCGGTCTTATCGAATACCACTGCACTGATTTCGGAGAATGCCTCCACCACACGGATATTTTTCAGGTAAAAGCGGTGGCGTCCCATTATCCGCTGGATGTTACCAAGCGTAAAGGGTATGGAAAGCGCTACATTACAGGGACAAGCCACGATCATGACAGCCGTAAATGCATTAACCGCCGTCACCACATCCCCACGGAATCCCCACCAATACAAGACAGCACCGCCTCCGAATGCCAGAATCAAATACGTAAAATACCTTCCTGCTGCATCTGCCAAACGAGTTACCTGACCTTTGGTATTGGTCTTGAATGCCTCATTATTCCATAATTTGGTGAGATGACTTTGCGCCACCCGTCGGGTTAAGGCAATCTCGATACGCTCTCCGGTTTGCTTACCGCCTGCGAAAATGCGTTCACCATTATGCACCGTTACCGGCTCAGACTCCCCGGTTACGAAACTATAATCCACTTGCGCAGAGCCTTTCAATAAAATACCGTCAGCCGGTATCACTTCCTGACTGCGAACCAGAATGATGTCACCCGGAACCAGCCGGCTTACCGGAACCGTAGTTTCTACATCTCCGTTTCTCACGGTAGCCGCTACCGGAAAATAGGATTTATAATCACGCTCAAACGACAACTGATGCCAAACATGCTGTTGGAACCACTTTCCAATCAGCATCAAAAAGGTAAGCCCGGCAAAGGAGTCAAGATATCCGGCACCAGTGTTTGTCAAAATTTCATACACACTGCGCCCGAAAAGGGAAATAAACGCCAGACATAGCGGGACGTCAATATTCAATTGCCGGTTGCGCAACCCCTGCCAGGCAGAAATAAAGTAATCCCGTTCACTATACAGCAAAACCGGCAGCGAAATCAACAAACTCAGATAACCAAACACCTGAGAAAACCATGGATCATTTTCTCTGCTCATTCCCACATACTCCGGGAAACTAAACAGCATTACATTCCCAAAAGCGAAACCTGCCACTGCAAGTTGATAGGCCAGCCTTCTACTCATGGCAGGCGGTTTTTGGCCGTCCACATCGCCCAGGTTAATGTCTGGTTCATACCCGATGGAAGTAAGCAAAGTTGCCAGTTTTCGTAGTGAGGTTTGCTCGGGGTTAAATTGAATGGTAGCGGTTTTTTTCAAAAAATTTACCCTCGAATGGAGCACGCCGGTATCTAGTTTGTACAGATTCTCCAATAGCCAAATACAGGAAACACAGTGCATATTCGGCAGGTAAAAGGTTACCTGAGCGGTTTGTGCACTATCAAACTCCAAGAGTTTTTCCCGAATTTCAGGATCATCCAGGTAGGCATAGTTCTTGGAAACCTTCTGGCTCTTCAGGCTTTGACCTGCGTTTTTATCCAGGTCATAATATTCACACAAATTATGTGTATGTAAAATCTCATACACCATCTGACAACCATTACAGCAGAAATATTTATGATCCACCTGTAGCCGATCATCCGGGCATGCTTCATGACAGTGGAAACACAGTAAGGTGCCGGGTTTGGGATTTTGAGGCTGAAGTAATACAGAGGGTGAAGACATAGAGCCAGAAGTTTATGGGCACAAAAATCCGGTGATAACCAAATGCAGGAAGTGACCGGTGTCAGACCATATGGTGATGCTGATCACCAATGCCCTTCACTACACGGTTCAAAATCAGGTCTGGCAATGATCAGGGTCATAGTTATGGCAGAAAAATAACACACAACTTTGCATCGAACAAAACAACTCGCTCATGCAATTAGAACTTTCTCCAAACACAACTATAGGGAGTTTGCAAACGGAATTCTCAACTTCTTTTCCAGGGTTGAAAATTGTCTTTTTTAGCAAACCTCATGGTGAAAATAAAGGTAGTGCTGCCAAGTTTTTGATTCAGGATAGAAACCTGACGCTGGAGCAAATTTCTCCTGATGTGAAATCCGGATCTATTCAGGTTTTCCCTGAACTCGTGGTTTGGCAGTTGGAAAAGCAATTCGAAGAAGGCTTCGGCCTTCATGTTCAGGTATTTAGAAAATCAGGCAGAACCTGGCTGGAAACCTCTGTTACAGATGATCTTACCCTTGTAGAACAACAGGCCAAGGTTGCTGCCAGCGAAAGCATTCATCAGGAGTTCGTTGATCCAATGGATTATCGTGAACAAGATTAAATCAAGCCCATGAAAACCATACTCGTTCCAACTGATTTTTCCAAA